>DASCOS010000018.1 GCA_036012125.1 Vicinamibacterales bacterium
GGGGTTACACATGAAAACCAGAGGGTTCACGATCGTCGCTTGTGTCGGACTGCTGCTGGCCACCGTGCCAGTGGTTGCCCATCATTCCTTTTCTGCTGAGTTTGATGCTAATGCTCCGGTCGAAGTGACGGGGGCGGTCCAGAAAATTGAATGGCTCAATCCTCACGTCTGGTTCTTTGTGGTCGTAGAGGACGATGAGGGTACCGTTACGAACTGGGCCATGGAAATGGGTAGTCCAAATCAACTCGTAAGGGCCGGGTGGACACGGAGCACGATGAGCATTGGTGACGTCGTTACAGTGCGAGGGAGTCGCGCTCGGGACGGAAGCGATACTGCGAGCACCAGGTATGTGGTTCTGGCCAACAGCGGAGAGAGACTGTTCACGGCCTCGAGCCAAAGACTGCCAGGGTAACCTGCCGTATAGGTTTCCCGGTTTCGCACCTGCTGGTCATTCACTTACTCGATCATTTCTGCTTCGAGTTCTCTCTCGACAACCTCTTCTCCTTGGAGACTCACGTAGTAGACCTTGGCCTCCGCTCTGGTGTGTACGACTCTCGCAACCTCATTGTCCTCAAAATAGATTCCTGCGTTGTTGTCGCAGGCATATCCAGGTTTCATTTCACCTGACTTGATCATACGGTGGTAAGTCGGTCGGCGATTTGCTTCACCGTCATAGTGAGGGGAATGGCTTCCTTTAAGGAACCCGAGACATTTAACCACGGTCAGTTCCTTGGGTCGGGAATCTGTCGTGCCTTCTTCGAACCAACAAAGGGACCCGGCGCTTGCGCCACCAAGCACGATCCCACGGTCCCAGGCCTCTCGAAGGACCTCATCGATTCCGTGGGCCTTCCAGATCACCTGCTGGTTTAGCGTATTGCCGCCTGAGACAACGATGCCATCCACCGACAGCAGAACCTCTGCAAACGTTTGATTCATACGGTTGCTGTTGATGAAGCTAACCTGTACTGATGGAATGACATTTAATGGTGCACAGTTGGCATACCATCTGACGATTCCCGACTCTCGATCAGCCGACGCGGTCGGTAAATAACAGAGCTTTGGTCGCTCCTTACCGGTGAGAGACGCCATGTAGCGGATGAAAGATGTGCCGTAGCCTCCACCAGCAATCAAAATCTTTCGGTTGCTGGATTGTGAGGATGTGTCGGGTCGTGAGGCAGCTAGAGAAAGATCTACTGAGCTCAAACCGACCGCTCCTAATGTCGTTGATGCGAGGAATTCTCGTCTTTCCATATTGTCCGTTCCTTATGTTTATTGAAGAATGATGTTTACGATCCTCGTATTTCTTGGCAATACTAGTCAACAATGCGTCCAGACTCGTCGATACGCAACGTGAGAATGGAGCCACTGAACATTACGGGGGAGATGTTTGCGACCGTCCCGGTATGTCGCTTGCCGGCTCCCACGACTGTTACCGCCACATCCACCGGATTCCCATTCCTCAGACCAAAATGGAGCGGCAGGTCAGATTGTGCGTCATAGCTCGAGCCCGTGTCGACCAAGCGCGTTCCTAGTAGTTGATCGGTGCCCGCAGTGTATACCCTAACTTCCGTACCCGGACGGGTGGCGTGGCCTTCGGCGTCTAATACTCGGACTTGCAGCGATTGGCGTCCGGAGACTCTAGGGAGTAGGTTCTCCATGAGATAGTGCATCGCGTCTTCGGCGGCGCCTGTGAGGGCTAGGTCGAGGTCGCCGTCCAGGTCGAAGTCAACCCAAGTGGCTCCGTGGCTCGCGTTTAACTGCAGCAATTCGGATGGGGTGACGTCCACGAACGTCGTATTTTCTTCCTGGTGATAAAGCCAATCACGGTATTGAGTGCCGCCCGTGACGGTACCGTTTACATACAAATCCAAGCCGCCATCGTTGTCAAAATCTCCCCATGCGCAGGTGTCGTAACGTGCATCAATCGCAAGGTTTGGAGCACCGCTGGTGTCAGCCCAAGCGCTTGGGCCCGACGCATACAAGAGAGCGTTCGGACCGTAGTTCGCAAAAGAAAGGTCGAACCAGCCGTCCGTGTTCACATCGGCGGCGCACACCCGTACGCTTCCTTGCGATGGGTCTCCGAGCATCCGTCCCCCGGCTTCCATAGGCTGTCCGGCTGCGGTGTCTGTGAATTTTCCGCCGTTATTTTGCCAATGGCCGTTTGCATCCCCATCCATGTTAGCAGTGACTAAGTCCAGGTCTCCGTCTTGATCGGTGTCGAACCAGACCGCCCCAACGGTACGCCGAACATCACCGATACCACTTTCTAGAGTGATGTCAGTAAAGCTCTCGCTAGCATCGTTCCGGAACAGCCGATTAGCTCGGTCCCTTAAAGCGAGGAAAAGATCGAGGTCTCCATCAGCGTCATAGTCTACCCATGACGCCTGTCGAGTGGTCCCCTCTGGCAACTCCAATCCAACCAGCCCGGCCACGTTTGTGAAGCCGGTGTTTCTATCGTTACGATAAAGGGCTGTGACGGGCGCTTCTCCTGCGAACCCGAGCAGCAAATCAGGGTCCCCATCATTGTCGAAGTCACCCCAAGCGGCTGTTCGGACGCTGCGGGTAACATTGAGCCCCATCTCAATCGCAATATCAACGTAGCCATTTCCACGGTCATTGCGATATAGGCGACTAGCAGCACCGTTAAAACCAACGAATCGGTCGGGGTCACCGTCACCGTCAATGTCAGCCCAAGCATCCGTGAGGGCACCACTATCCTTAAAGAGTTCGGGTTGAACTGGCCGAAAATGAACATCAACCGTGCTGGATGTTGTTGGTTCTGGTGCTTGGCCACTGCAAGACGGAATGCTCCAAATCGCTACGAGTGAAACGGCTATCACTATTGAGTGTCGCATGGGTCAACCCTTCATAATCGTGCTTACTGGGACTGCCGATTCCGCGAAGCAAAGCTCATACAGTCACGGCCCTCGCACAATTATGCATCAGAGACCGCTCGATTGCTGTGTTGAACTGCCAGCCGCTCCGCGCTAGGCTACCATCAAATGAAACCACCACTCTTGTCCACGGATGGCGTGCCGCGGAAAACCTCGGTATTGTGACGCACGAGTTAGCCCATTCGTTAGGCTATGGCCATCCAAGCGGCAGAGAGCAGTTTCCGGATAGCATCATGGGAAACTATATGGATGGCGGCTACGGGATTTCTGCGGCAGACGAATTACATGGCAGAATTGTGTATAAGCGACCAAATGGCAGTTTGACGCCCGACCGCGATCCGGCTGGCACCACCATTAATTGATACGAGTTACGGTGTGGTCGTTAGATTGGTTTTGTTAGTCCAGAAAATATCGAATGCCCCAAAACTGCTGTCCGATCGATCCGAAAACCACGTCAGTGTGCCCCCACCCGGTGGTAACGCCGGGCACATGTCGGCCGAAGACGTGTTGACTCGTGGTCCGAGGTTCACCGCGGGAGCCCACGTATTTGGTCCGAGTTGTTCTGCGCTATACAGGTCCAATCCGCCAAAGCCGCCCGGTCGGTTCGACGTGAAGTACACGACCCCAGTGGCATCTTGCGTAAAATGGAACTCGTTTGCGGCGGTATTAATGTTCGGTCCTTGATTCACGGGGTCTTGCCAGGTGCCAGTGGCGTCCTGCTGGGCGCACCAGATATCGGATTGGCCATACCCACCAGCTCGCGCCGACGCAAAACACAGACTTTGTCCATCTTGCAGCAGCATAGGGCAGTGTTCATTTCCTTCGTCGGTGCTGATGGGCGCGGGCAACAGTTCCGGTGTGGACCAGACGCCATTGACGAGGTGGGTTACGAATAGATCATTGTTATTGCGAGGTGTTGTGGTGGCCGTTCGGTCGGACTTGAAATAGATGGTCTGTCCATCACCGGTGATCCAGGGTTCGCGATCATCGCCCTTGCGCAGTGGATCCACGTCAGTCGCGGGCGGCGCGTTGACTGGTTCACCCATGTTGACAGGTTCATTCCAACTCCCGGTCTCTTGATTGAAGGTCGCAATGTACAGGTCCTTCGGATCGCCAGCCGCTGCGTCCAAATCTGCTCGGGCACTGCAGTAGACCATCGTGCCATCGTCGGCAAACGTGAGCTCACCCTCGTCCCACATCGTGTTGATCGGTTCACCAAAGTTATGGACCGCAAGCTGCACCCAATCCTGTTGTCCTGCCCAAGCGGTGTTTGACCCGCTGACGGCGAACAGTGTTATCACGCTGCAAACACACACTCCGAGTGGTCCGACCTTTGTTGTCATCATAGTTCCCCCATTTTACCTGTTTCTTGAGCCCTTCCAACCGCGTTGAACCTGCGGCCCAGTCAGCGGTAAACTCTAGCCACCCATTACAATCGTCGGCGGCGTTGGAGGAACACTATGACCTGTCGCCCCTTGAGTGCTGAAGACGACTCAGTCCATGATGTTTTCAGAGACGTCAGCGCTTGGTTTCGTGTAGACCGGTCGAAATAGATCAAAAACGCGAGTCCTAAATTGCCAAATCAAAGAGTGTGAGTGAGCGGCGACAGGTAGCTAGGGAAGGGAGCAAGGCACATGACGAGGACAACAGAACCGCCAAGAATCGTGGATGTGAGTACCGCGTGCTTCATCGCAGTGTTGCTTGCAGGAATGAGTGGCTGTCAACAACCTGACAACGCGATTCAGATTGATAACGATGACATCGGCGGAATTGTGAGTGGTCCAAATGGACCCGAAGCTGGTGTTTGGGTCATCGCAGAAACCACCGACCTGCCGACTAGGCTCAACAAGATTGTTGTCACGGACGCTGACGGGCGTTACGTTATTCCGGACCTGCCGAGTGCGAACTACACCGTGTGGGTTCGTGGATATGGTCTGGTTGATTCGCCCAAAGTCCAGGTGGCTCCCGGTGCCATTCAACATCTGGACGCCGTACCGGCACCCGACCCGCATTCCGCGGCGCATTACTATCCGGCTGGCTACTGGTTCTCATTGCTCCAAGTACCAGGCGAAGAGGAGTTCCCAGGTACAGGACCCGAGGGAAACGGTCTCTCGCCAAACATGGCAAGTCGAGCTGAATGGTTGCGAAATTTGAAATCTGGTGGCTGCATGGCATGTCACCAGTTGGGTAATCAGCCTATACGTGAGATCCCCGAGGAACTCGGCGACTTTGAGTCTTCGGTGGCTGCGTGGGACCGACGCATCGAATCTGGTCAGGCGGGTGGGAGTATGAGCAACGGGCTCAATCGAATGGGACGGCGACGAACCCTCGAGATTTTCGCCGACTGGACTGATCGGATTGCGGCTGGCGAAGTGCCTGAGGCACCACGCCGCCCGCAAGGTGTGGAGCGCAATATCGTGATTACGCAGTGGGACTGGGCTGACCCGAAGGCTTACCTGCACGACGAGGTGTCCACCGACAAACGGGACCCCACCGTGAACGCGAACGGTCCCATTTATGGCGCCTTGGAATTCAGTGCGGATTACGTGCCAATCCTGAACCCTGTCGAGCACGCGTCGAGTCAAGTGACCCTGCCGGTCCGAGACCCGGATACGCCCGTGGCTTCGGGTCCACCACTACAGGCATCACCCTACTGGGGTGACGAAGCAATCTGGACGAGTCGCGCCAATGCACATAACCCGATGCTCGACCATCGGGGAAGACTCTGGCTCACTTCACGAGTCCGCCCGAGGGAAAATCCCGCTTTCTGTCGGGACGGCTCGGACCATCCTTCGGCGAAGCAGTTCCCAGTCACGGGTTCCGGCCGACATCTCGCGATGTACGATCCGGAAACGGAGGAATACTCGCTCATCAGTACGTGCTTCAGCACGCACCACTTGGTGTTTGCCGAGGATGATGATCACACGCTATGGACGAGTGGTGGTGGCCAGGTGATCGGTTGGTTAAATACGAAGATGTTCGACGAGACTGGTGATGAGCAGCAGGCGCAAGGTTGGACAGCACTCGTTCTTGACACCAATGGGAATGGCAAACGAGACGCCTATGTGGAGTCCGATGAAGCATCTGATCCCAGCAAGGATACGCGCGTCCGTTCTGGCTACTACGGCGTTGCGGTAAGTCCGATTGACGGCACAATTTGGGGCTCCTCGTTGGGATTTCCAGGGGCCATTTTACGACTTGACCCTGGCCCTGACCCGGCAGCGACTGCACTCATAGAAGTCTACATGCCCCCATGGAATAACCCAGACGTGCCGGTCCAGGGTTACTCACCGCGCGGCATGGACATCGACCGCAACGGTGTTGCGTGGACTCCCCTTGCCAGCGGGCATATGGCCAGTTTCGACCGTAGTAAGTGTACGGAACCGCTCAATGGTCCCGTCGCGACTGGTCAACACTGCCCGGAAGGATGGACTCTTTATCCAGAGCCGCTGCCGCAACTCAAAGGGTTGGCGGATTCAGGAAGTGCCGAGTCGAGTTACTACACGTGGGTGGACCAGTTTGATACGTTGGGCTTGGGTGCAAACGTGCCGATCAATACGGGGAATGGGTCTGAAGGGCTACTGGCCCTGAAGGACGGGGAATGGGTTGTTATGCGGGTTCCTTACCCGCTTGGGTTTTATACCAAGTGGATGGATGGTCGGATTGATGACCCGAATGCCGGTTGGAAAGGGAAGGGGCTCTGGGCGACCTACAGTAGCCGAACACCGTTCCACCTTGAAGGTGGGAAAGGCACCACGAGCAAGGTCGTGAAATTTCAGTTGCGACCCGACCCGTTGGCACGCTGAAGTCCGTCGGCGAGGGAAGCATGATCTATCGAGTGACGGCGCGCTTGAAACCTGAGACAGCTGCTGAGTTACGTCGACGACTGGACGACGGCTCCATCGCAGCTCAGCAGCCCGTCTGCCCAAGACGCTGTTGTAGTCACTCGACGGGCGGTCGACTACCGCCGCGCGTCCGCCTCCTGACTGACGATGATGGCTGACACGCCCTTGCTTCGCACTAACTCGTTGAATCGGGGCAATTCCGTGGCCAGCGTCACCTCAACCTGTTCGAGCAGCTCCGCAAGACCGGGCTGAATATCCGCAAACCGCTCCTGGACTCCGGCGGAGGGACGCCGGTCGGCCTCGGCTACGCTGTTGTAGAGTGCGACGAATTGATTATCCAGCCGGCCTGGAAAATTGAGAGCGTCCTGACCCCCTTCACCCTCTAGTTGGGTCAACTCGCTCTCTATCGCTGTGAGCTGCTCACTCAACACCACAGCGGCAGCACTTACATCATCACCGTAGCCGGCCCGCTCCACCCGCTCGCCAATTTCGGTTGCCTGCGACTTAACCTCACGCAGTCGATGCAACTCTGCGTAGAGACCGGCGATGCGAAGCCCCACCGCCTGCGCCAGGTCCAGTTGCTCCAAGTACTCCGCCTGCGTCGTCTCCAAGCGAGGGTCGCCCCGCACCTCAAACGACTGCGTGTCGCTCCAGTCACCAACCGTCGCCCGCACTTGATACCGGCCCGGCACGACGCGCGGCGCACCCTGGGACTGGCCCCACATGACGATCCCCTCCGGAATCTTGAACAGTGATTCATAGCGTGCATTCCACGACACCCTATTCAAGCCGGTGCTCAACGTCACAGCGCCTAGCCCGTCGTCAGCTTCCCCGCCTTCGGCCCGACCCATGTAACTGCGCACCACTTGCCCTGCGCCATCGAGGATGTCGATCGCCACCTCACCGTCTGGCGTCTCGTCCAGATACAGAAAGATGGACGCTGGACCGACACCACTGCGGTACGCATCGGCCGGCTTAAACAGGTGCGTACGGTCGACTGAGGCACCGGGCTCGAGCTGCCGGAGCAAGGCAAGATCGTCAAGCACCCAGAAGGCGCGTCCCTGGGTCGCAACAACGAGGTTGCCCCGATGCACCGCTAGGTCGGTCACCGGCGTCACCGGCAAGTTCAGTTGCAACAGTTGCCAGTTCGCACCGTTATCGAAGGAAACGTAGAGCCCGAACTCGCCGCCGGCATAGAGCAGGCCACGGCGCTCCGGGTCCTCCCGCACGACGCGCACGAACTGATCGGCCGGAATACCGTTTACCCCATCGGTGAGGCGCACCCAAGTGGTGCCGTAGTCGTTCGTCTGAAAGATGTAAGGCGTAAAGTCGTCCTGGCGATAACGATAGACGGCCACGTGCGCTCGTCCCGCATCATGAGCCGACAGATCAATCACATTGACGACGCCAAATTCTGGCATCCCCGGCGGCGTAATTTCGGTCCACCTGTCACCGCCATCCCGGGAGAGGTGGATGCGCCCGTCGTCCGAACCGGCCCACAACAATCCAGCCGCATGTGGCGACTCTTCGAACGCGAAGATCGTGCCATAGACCTCGACACCGGTATTGTCACGTGTAATACCACGACCACCAGAATAGCCTTGCTTCGTCACATCGTTACGGGTCAGATCTGGACTGATGACCTCCCAGCGGTGTCCCCGATCGCGCGTACGATGCACGACCTGTGAGGTGTGATAGACAACATCCGGATCGTGCGGGGAGATCCGGATCGGTGCGTTCCACTGGAACCGGTAGGTCATGTCAGCCGCGCGCTGACCGGTCTGCGAATCCGGATAGGCCCGGATATTCTCGCGAATTCGCGTGCGAACGTTCATCCGGGTAATGGTGCCGCCGTAGCTCCCAGCAAAAACAATATCCTGGTCTCTCGGGTCCACTGCGATGTGCCCGCTCTCGCCGCCACCCACCGAATAGAAGTTGCCGGAGCCCCAGCTCGAGACCGACACGGTGCTGTTGTCCTGCTGGGCGCCGTAGACGCGGTACGGAAACTGATCGTCGACTGTGACGCGGTAGATTTCGGCGGTCGGTTGATTCGTCTGAGTCGACCAAGCCTGCCCACCGGTGAACGACACGTTCGCGCCGCCATCGTTCGCATTGATCATCACCGCCGAATCATCGGGATTTATCCACAAGTCATGGTTGTCCCCATGCGGCACGTTGATCCGTTCATAAGTGCGGCCACCATCCGTAGACTTATAAAGCGCAGTATTGAGTGCGTAAACCGTATCTGAATCGTTCGGATCGGCGTAGATGTGAATGTAATACCAAGCACGCTGCAATAACATTCGCTCGCGATTAATGCGCTGCCAAGTGTCACCTGCGTCATCCGAACGATACATTCCGCCTTGACCGTCGGCTGCCTCGATAAGTGCCCAGACCCGATCTGGGTTCGCTGGGGATACTGCCACTGCCGTCTTTCCCATCATGCCGTGTGTTGGTAGCCCGCCCTCGAGCCGGACCCAAGTGTCACCACCGTCGGTCGTTTTGTAGACCCCGCCGTCCGTACTGCCGCTGTCGATCGTCCAAGGAGTGCGCCGCGCCGCCCACATGCCAGCGTAAAGCACTCGAGGATTTGATGGGTCCATCGACAGATCGACGGTACCCGTCTGGTCACTCACCGACAGGACGTGCTCCCACGACTCTCCACCGTCCTTCGACCGGAAGACACCGCGGGCCTCACTTGGACCGAAGAGGTTGCCAAGCACCGCAACGTATACCAAATCATGGTTCGTCGGATGTACCCGGATTTTCCCGATCTGACCGGCCTCGGGCAGACCAGCGTGCCGCCACGTCTTACCAGCGTCCCTCGAACGGTACATCCCGACGCCGGGTGACGCATTGCCACGGGGGCAGGCCGAACCGGTCCCGACGTAGATGACATTCACATCGGATTCCGCAACGGCGATCGCCCCGACCGACCCAGCCTCAAACGCCCCATCGGAAACGGGTTCCCACGACTGGCCAGCGTCGGCCGTCTTCCACACGCCACCACCGGTCGACCCGAAATAGTAGACAAGGGGCAGCCCTCGGACACCGGTCACCGCCGTCGACCGTCCGCCGCGCGAGAAATCAAGTTGACGATACTCGAGACTGTTGAACAACGCCGGGTCGACCGTGACATGAAGCATATCCTCTGGTGGAGGCGACTGAGCACCAAGTGGAACGGGCACAGCGAACACGCTCCCCACCACGACGAGGACTGCCAGAAGAGTCCCGTTTAACTTCTTGACCATTAATGACGATGTAAATGATGAGCAAGACATGCGCACACTCCCTAGTAGTTATGCAACATCAGCTGTAATGACCGTCCACATTGCATCTCGCCAAACACAATCTATTCCAACGAACCCGGCGTCCTGTAGTAATTTGAAGTGAACGGCCAGAGGCGTGTGGTGGTCGTGGGCCTTCGAGTGGTCCATCATGCTTTGAACCTCTGTTTCCGTACAGTTTCCTGGTGCTTGCATGAAATCGAGCAAACTCTTCCACATCAGGGTATCGTTCACATCGGTACCACCGCTGAGTTGATCAGCAAATCGAAAAGTGCCTCCGGATTTTATCGACTCGCGCACGCGACGAAACAACGTCGCCTTATCTTCAACGTGATGAAGACTAAAAGAAGACACGACCAAATCGAATTGCCCGAGCCCCATCCTGTAATCCTCAAACCATTCTGTCACGAACGTCGCGCGATGGGCCACATCCGGAAATGCTTCTTGTAGGCGTATCCGAGTCAACTCCACCATCTTCTGTGCCGCATCAACAAAGGTGAAGGCACAATCGGGCGCATGCCTGACGAGCGGCAACGATAACCCTCCAGAACCGCACCCAAGTTCAAGCGCAGTTCGTGGCTGCTTGGGTAAATAATCAATTAATGTTTGGATCATTTGATCATAGCGAGGTACGGAGCGATGAATCAGGGAGTCGTACTCGAAGCCCATCGAACCGAAATAGTCTGAAGCCGTCTTTGGAGAATCGCTCATCTAACCCACTTTATTGCACGTGTGCTTTCTAACCAAGTCTGGAACCTTGGTCTTAGCAGTGCCCCCAATCGCGTTGAACCAGCCCCTGGTCAGCGGTAAACTCTAGGTCTCCAGTAGTATCGTTGACGTTTGAGGGATGCGATGACCGGTCGTCAAGAAACTTACCTCGTCTTTGCCATCGTACTGGCATCATCTTTGGCCTACTGGCTCGCCGTTTCAAGTACGCCGAGCGGTGCGCCGCAAGACCCGGTGTTAGAGGCAATCACCAATCAAAATCTCCCCACGGTGCGCGCACACGCAGAGCTCGCGGCCATACAGGCAGCGGTGGATGCGGCTCGAAGGTATCAAAGGGCGGCTGAGCAGGGGTCGGTCGACGCACAGATGACCCTCGGTGGTCTCTACGTTGCGGGTGAGGGCGTAGCTAAGGACGATGCTGAGGCGGCGCGGTGGTATCGCCGGGCGGCCGAACAAGGGCATGTCGAGGCGCAGGTGACTCTCGGTGATTTCTACGCGGCAGGGCGGCGTGCCCCGCTCCACCTACCACGCAGATGTTCTGCTTGTCGCGGCTCATGCAACACAGCCTACTGAGGCTTGCGTGGTGTCAGGCGAACCGTCAGGTTGGGTCGGGTCACACCCAACGAGAGTCGTTCGGGCGGAA
>DASCOS010000019.1 GCA_036012125.1 Vicinamibacterales bacterium
GCGGAGCGCTCCTTCAGCGAGAACGTTGCCACTCGCACGTCACCACCAAGTTGCGTGCGCATTTCGTCAGCCAACGTTGGAACGAGTAACCGGTGCGCGCTTTCTCCCTCTCGTATTACGTCAGTTGCACCGTAGCTAATCACCGGAGTCTGGGGATCAAACGTGCATCGCACCAACTGGCGAGTTTCTCGGTCCCACCAGCTATTGGCGATCATTCCGTGAGTTGCCGGATAACTACCGGTCGCGATCGTCGCGTGTCCAGCACACGTGACCGTGCTGAGGTACGGATAGGCAGCATCGGTGAACCGTGCGCCGTCGTCGATTAACCGCCGTAATCCCTGCGTCCACTGCTGACCGTAGGTGTCAATATAATCGGCGCGGAACTGATCGACGACCAAGATCACAACAAGACGCAGAGGGTCCGCTGCGAACGCGGGTACCGCCAGGGACACCCACAACAGGAGTGCTACACACACTACTCGCGGCCAGAAACGTGTAAAGAAATTGGTCTGCATCGAAAACTCAACCACCCACGATCTCAAAGGAATTATGCCAAAAGGTCAAGCCGGTGAACTGGCATCGGCGCATGTTGCACGCCACGCAGCCTCAGCAATCGCCGCATCCTGGGCCCCAACACCCGTAAGGTCACAGACGATCCGCTCGTGGCCCTCGCGACAGGTCACCGCACCCGTCACAAGCTGTCCAAGTTCGCCATGAATATGGTGAGAGGTAAAAACACCTGCCGTAATAGCATGATGAATCTCGCCAAGTTGCACGCATTGTGCGGTCCGGTCCGCGATGACCTTATCCGCTCGTTGGAGCACCCGCGGGGCCACCTCTTGCTTTTCCGGCCCGTCCGAACCAACCGCGATAAGCGTGGCTCCACTAGCCATCCAGTCATCTTGGATAATCGGCTCTCGGCTCGCTGTGACGGTCACGATAAGATCGGCATCACGCACGGCAGCTTCAGCGCTTTCCGAGAGTTCGACAGGACGATCAAGTTCACTTTTCAGTTCTTGCACACATTGCTGAGCACGCTCCTGGTTCCGACCCCACACGACGAGTTGCCGCCAAGACCGCACCCCGGCGATTGCGCGGCTTTGATAGCGCGCCTGCAGTCCACTTCCGATGATGGCAACCTTATCGAGCGGCTCATTGGTTAGAAGGCGGGTAGCCAATGCTCCTGCAGCAGCTGTCCGGAGATCGGTGAGGTAACCATTATCCAGTAGGAGCGCCAGCGGAAACCCGGTCGTCGCGTCAAACACCATCATGAGACCCGAGCCACTCGGCAAACCGCGTTCGCCGTTGGCATAGAAACCAGAGGCAATCTTGACTGCGAACACCGGCGCACCCGACAGATATGCGCTCTTGACATGGACCTCGCCACCGACCGGCTTAATATCAAGCCCCATCGGGGGTGGCTGCGTGACCCTGTCCTCACCTAGTGCGCGGAACGCCGACTCAACCGCTTCAAGCGCGACAGATCGACCCACGTGGTGACGCAAAGTGGCTTCATCGATAATTTGCATCGGCTCTCCTCGCTACTTATTCGTCGTCGCGCCGTGAAGAGTTACTAACTCCGGCAATCCGAGCATCCGATCATAGTCCACCCGCGATCACTCTGGTATTTTGCGGTAGTATTTCCTGATAGTTAGCTCGCCCTCAATAGGGAGGATTCTCGTTCCGTCTACTCCACTCGTTATGATGCAGTTCCAATACTGTTTCCCCGTACCCTCTGCCGCAGTTCTGTCTGGACTCTCGGCGAGTCTATTCACCCGACGAGCTCGCCTGTTAACCGCCCTCGCCTCGGCCATCGTTTTGGCGGCTTGCTCGCCGGCTGATCCTGGTGGAAGTCGAGTCGAGACCCAGAAGCAGCTTATGGCGGGCCACGAGGAGGCTGAGCGGTGGGCGGCGGAGACACTCACCCAGCTGACGCTTGAAGAGAAGGTCGGACAGATGATCGTCGAACAAATGCGCGGTGATTATGTAGCCGACGACGACGCAACGTTCGATTACTGGAAGACGCTTGTC
>DASCOS010000020.1 GCA_036012125.1 Vicinamibacterales bacterium
ATTACGGATACGAGTATCCGGAAAGCTACCTCCGGACGTTTGGTGAGGATTACGTGCCGGAGCCTTACCTGCAGCGCACCTATCAGAAGGTAAGAAACCACAAGTGGTATGAGCATTCGCGGCTCGTAACCGTGAATGACCTCTACGCATTTGACCGCAGTAAGATCGTGTCGATCGAGCCGTTCATCGACATCATCGGACGCCACTTCAAGCAGCCGAAGGAAGGCTTGGGATGGGACGACTCGTCGTCATCCCACATGTGGCGGACGATCAACAATCCAGACCGTCGTCTGTAACACCTTGCTCCTCCAGTCGGCGCGTGCTTACAAAGGCACGCGCCGGTTTTTTGCGCGAAGACCTCCTCTCTCCCCTAATCTGACCACTTCCAAATCTGCTCCGCCTTGTGGAAACGGTCACGCTATAATGGCTCACCATCATGGGTTCCTAGTGACCGAAGTGCCAGCATCTCGAAGGCATTGAGGGAACCAACCCGGGAGGTCGAGCAATGAAGAAGGTGACGAAGGCAACGGCCAAGCACTCGGTGAATCGTCGCCGGTTTATCAAAGGCGCGGCGGCTGGCGCTGCCGGAGCAGCGATGCTCGTAGGCGACCAGGCGGTCACCGCACAAACTCAATCCGGCAACCCGGACCAATCAGCCAACATCCCTTCACCCGAAGACAGTGGAGCAAACGGGAACGAAGGTCTGGCGCGTAGCCCCAAAGTCGACAGTTTTATCGTTGAGAATCCAGGGTCTGACTACATGGTCGACGTCTTTCGAGCCCTTGACCTCGAATACTGCGCATCAAATTGCGGCTCGAGCTTTGACGGTTTGCAGGAGTCAATCATCAATCACGGTAACAATCAGATGCCGGAATTCTTGACCTGTCTTCACGAAGAGTCATCCGTCGCGATGGCACATGGCTATGCCAAGATCGCAGGAAAGCCAATGATGGCCCTATTCCACGGCACCGTGGGACTCCAGCATGCCACGATGGCAATTTATAACGCCTACGTTGACCGGGTGCCGGTCTATATGGCGGTCGGGCTTGACTACGACGGCCCAGTATCAGCACATAACGCCACTGACCTCGCCGCAATCGTCAGAAACTTTGTGAAATGGGACCATCAGCCCAATTCGTTAACGGACTTTGGCCGGTCTGCTATGCGAGCGTACACTTTGGCGACCACCCCGCCGATGGCACCGGTCCTTTTGGTTCTAGACGCTGCGCAACAAAAGGCTCCAGTCGAGATGGCACCTAGTATTCCCCGGTTGTCCCTACCCAAATTTCCGAGTGCTGACAGCAACTCAGTGAAAGAGATTGCCCGGTTATTGGTTGATGCGGACAATCCCCGCATCAACACCGGCCAAGCTGCGCGGACGCAAGAGGGAATCGATCTACTCGTTGAGCTGGCTGAACTTTTACAACTTCCCGTTAACGGCGTCAGCAATCGGCTGAACTTCCCTTCCCGTCATCCTCTCCAGGGCACGGGCACCGGAGTGCCTGACTTGATTTTGAATCTTGAGCCTGGTGCGAGAATTGGGGCCACACCAAGCACCCCTCGGTCAAGTAGGCCAAGTGCCGCGTCAACTGACAGTTCCGAACTCACCACTGTCACGATAAGTTCAGCGGAATTCCTCGTCACCAGTAATTTCAACGTGTTTGGTAACGGCGCAGGGAACGCGGACCTCCTCATTGCGGCTGATGCGCAGGCGACACTGCCAGCGTTAATCGAAGAGGTTCGGCGCCTGATCACCAGCGACCGGCAACGATTCTTCAGTGATCGTGGTAAGAAGATTGCTGACGTGCACGCACGGGCCAGGCGCCGGGAGATCTCGGAAGCTCGCTACGGATGGAACGCAGCGCCGGTTAGCTTGGCTCGCCTCGCAGCGGAATTGTGGCCGCTGATCAAAGACGACGACTGGTCGTTCGTTTCCCCACAGCTATTTCTCGGCAACTGGCCGAGTCGGCTCTGGGATATGAAAAAGTCCCATCACTTTATTGGAGCTCACGGTGCTGGAGGGATGGGCTACGGTGCACCCGCAGCGGTAGGCGCGGCACTCGCCAATCGGAAGCATGGACGACTCTCCATCAATATCCAGGGCGACGGCGACCTAAATTATGCACCGGGGGTCCTATGGACGGCAGCCCACCATCAGATACCGCTTTTGACCATTATGGCGAATAACCGTGCGTACCACGCGGAGGTGATGTTCCTCCAGAAACAGTGTGCGGCTCGTAACCGTGGCGTGGACCGAGCCCATATCGGCACAACTATTAGCGACCCCAATATCGACTACGCGCAAATGGCAAAAGCCTACGGAATCTACGGCGAGGGTCCCATAGAACATCCGAATGACCTTGCACCGGCCTTGCGCCGAGGGCTTGAACGAGTCAGGGCGGGTGAACCGGCGGTGATCGATGTACTGACACAGCCACGAGGATAAGGAGCGCGATATGAACCACATGCATCCATTTGTCCTCGCCTTGCTAACGGTAGCGGGACTGTTCGCAGGCATCCACGGTAGCACCCCGCAAAGTAGCAACGACCTCATCGGCAATGCTGATACCGGGAAGGTCCTATTCGAAGAGTACACCTGTGACGGCTGTCATGGCTCAACAGCAGAAAACGGCTTGGGCACCAGACTGAACCCCCCCAGAATGCGCCAGGCCCGTTTCATCCAGTACCTTCGTAATCCCACTAACCCTGAGCGAATGCCACCGTATCAGCAACCGGAGGTGTCGGATCAGAAGCTGGCTGATATTTATGCCTTCCTTCAATCGTTGCCATCGGCTTCCCCTCCGGTGGGAGACATTCCCGTGCTGCAGGCAATTCTCGAAGAGGTTCCTAAGTAGGCCCTGCTAAACATGCGCGGCAAGTTCAAACTTATCGAGGTCCGTGGCTGATGAAACTACGAAGGCAGGGTTGGAGTCGTCGTGATGTGCTTCAGTTGGCCCCCGCTACGCTTCTGGGTACTGCGCTCAACCAGGCTGCATGTACCGACAAAGATCAGGCGACGACGAACTCTGCTGAGAACCGCATCAATCGAGTCCGCCGTTTCACTGTAACCTCGAAACGCTGGAAGGTCGTCGGCAAGAACTCCCACCTTGATGTCCACGGAGACACGGCGACCGATGCCCTCTTGATCATTGACACGACGGGAGGCCAACAAGGATTCGGCTGGTCGAGGTCGAATGAAGGTGACGCCGCAGAACTTCTAGACAGGGATCCACTCGACTTCTTTCAACCGGGGCGCGGCATCGTAAGCCCTCTGGGACGGGGCGACGCGCCACTCTGGGACTTGACGGGAAAGATTCTCAACGAACCGGCGTGGCGTCTTCTGGGTGGCTACGGACCAGAATGGGTGCCCGTATATGACGGCAGCATCTACTTCTCTGACCTGCAGCCAGAATACGCGGACCGAGGAATTCCACGAATTTTGGAGGAAATCGACCACAGTCTCGAGCTTGGCCATCGGGCGTTCAAGATCAAGGTCGGGCGCGGATTCAAATGGATGGCGCCTGAACCCGGACTCGTCCGCGATATTGAGGTCGTCCGCGCTATTCGCGCGCACGTCGGTCCTGACGTGAAGCTCATGGTCGATTCGAACAACGGCTACGACCTGGCCACGACAAAGCGGTTCCTGAAAGAAGCAGACATCGAATTTTTCTTCGTCGAAGAAATGTTCCCCGAATCGGTCGAGGAAGATCTTGAACTGAAGGGGTGGATCCGTTCTCGGGACTGGAACACGTTAGTGGCTGACGGAGAATCCGCCAGTGAGCCAGAGCATTTCACGCCATATATCGATCGCGTCGCCTTCGACGTCCTGCAAGGCGACATGCGCCGCTTCGGCTTCACCGAACTACGAGACCTCGCGCGAACGGCAGCACCTTCGGGGATCGGATTGGCTCCACACAACTGGGGGTCATACCTCGGGCTCTACATGCAGCTGATACTCGGACGCGGCATTCCGAACTTCGTTATGGCCGAACAAGATCCCGCCCACACCGAGCTCTTCGATGCGTCCGACTTCGAACTTCGTGAGGGTCGAATGCGGGTGCCTGATACGCCTGGCTGCGGCCTCGCCCTGCGGACTGAGCGTTTGGCTGACGAAACCCTCGACTGGGAGCTCCACGTTTAAGGGCGAGTATCATCAGTGTGGAGATTCAAGTAATGACGAATGCGTTCTCGATGATCTGGCGTTGTGGTGTAGTCGCGATGGCTTCGGCACTGTGGGTAAGCGGTGCCTTGGCGACGGACGACCGGGCAATCCAATTTCCAGATGTACCCGGCTTCCGCACTGTGGCGGTAGACCTGCATACCCATTCTGTGTTCTCCGACGGCAGTGTGTGGCCGGATATTAGGGTCGACGAAGCTCGCCGAGACGGGCTTGACCTCATCGCGATTACCGAGCACCTAGAATACCAACCCCACGCAGTTGACATCCCACACCCCGATCGAAATCGGTCATTCGAACTAGCTACCGGGTATGTCGACCGGCAACAAATCGACCTGCTTGTTGTTAATGGGGCGGAAATCACCCGTGACATGCCACCAGGCCATGTCAATGCTGTGTTTCTAACTGACGCGAACCCCCTTCGAACGAACATGGTCATGGATGCTTTTCTAGCGGCCGACCGTCAAGAAGCATTTGTCTTTTGGAATCATCCCGCGTGGACAACTCAACGTCCCGATGGCGTCGCCCGGCTTACCGACATGCACAGGGAACTGATCCAGCGTCGCCTCCTCCACGGCATCGAAGTGGCTAACGCCGGTAACTACTCAGCAGAAGCACTGCAAATCGCCCTTGACCACAACCTCACAATCCTCGGGGTCTCTGACATTCACGGGCTCATTGACTGGGATTACGACATACATGACGGAGGACATCGCACGGTCACACTAGTCTTGGCCCGTGAGCGAACGGCTGAAGCTGTGCGGGAGGCACTCCTGGCACGCCGCACGATCGCGTGGTTCAACAATTTATTGATCGGACGAGAAGACACGTTGGTACCGTTGCTCGAAACCGCGGTCACGGTCTCTGATGCCGTGGTACGAAGCCAGAGTGAGGTGGTGGACGTGACGTTATCGAACAATTCCGACGCTGCAGTCGACCTTCGCAACACGAACGCCCACCGGTTCGCCGAACACTCGGCCGTGGTTCGCGTGCCGGCCCACGGTCAGGTCACGCTTGGCGTGACAGGCGAACCCCAATCTGTGTTCGACCTCGAATTTGAAGTACTAACGGCTCTGGTAGCACCCGAAACACATCCAACGCTCCGACTACGCGTCGAAGTCGAAGCTCGCTGACTTGACCCTGGACACCAACGAGAAGTAAACCACTTTGAGTGCTGATTACCCGGTCCGTAGCACCTCAGCGAAGACCCCGGACGCACGCCGCATTTCCCCCATCGTGCCGAGCGACACACGGCAGCGGTCGAGCATCGGCGGGAAATTCCGACCTACCTGAACTCGATGTTCGAGACACGCATCCCGAAAGTCCCCAACTGGACGGTCGAGACCAACGAACAGAAAGTTCGTGTTCGACAATGGGACACCTAGACCTAGACCCTTGAAGGTCGAGTGAACAAACTCTCGCACCCGCGCGTTCTCCTGCCGCTCACGCTCCATGTGCGACGGATCATTCAATGAGGCGATAGCCGCTGCCGCTGTTAGCACGTTCACGCTCCCCAAACCCCAAGCAGCCTCGATCTTTTGCATCGTCTCAGGCCGGCCGATGGCGTAGCCCAAACGCAACCCAGCCATCCCGTAGGCCTTAGAAAACGTGCGAGTGACAAAAACGTTGGGATCATCGAGGGCAAACGGAACAGCGGTGCCACCAATCGGGTCCTCGGAATAGTCAATATAAGCTTCATCGACCTGAATCATTGTCTCAGGCGATGAGCGGCGCACGTCATCAATAAACGCTGCAACCGACAGACCCGAATGGAACGTCGACGTGGGATTGTTCGGATTACACAAGAACACCAAGCCAGCACCTTTCGCCGCCTCAGCCATTCCGTTCAGATCAATGGATAAATCAGCCATGACCGGCACTTCCCGAATAGGAGTGCCGATGCGCCGCGCCGTAGCCACCGGTGCACCATAGGATGGAGAGGCGTTCACTAGGGGGCGTTCTGGCGAGGTAAACGCTCGGACAGCACCAGCCAACAGACCCGCCGAGCCCGTACTCAAAAGAACGTTGTCGGCCTTGGCGCGGTAGAGTCCAGCGATAGTCTCTGCTAGACCGGGAGGATTGTCCGGATATCGGCCCACCTTAAAGGACACGCGCCCATCAAGTGCTCGCAAGGCGGCATCGCCTGGTCCACGTGGATTCTCATTACCACTAATGCGAATGAACCCCGGCTCGATTAATGGCGGAGTCTGGCCTTCGATACCACGCGCCGATAGCTCCTCGCGCCCGCGGGAGATGATAAAGGGCAGCGAAAGCATCCCTGTCCCACCACATCCGACCGACCGAACGAACTCACGTCGAGACCATCTCATGCTTCCTCCTTGGACCAAACGGTTCAAACAAGTCGTGTCTTACCTATACACTACTCAGACGGGCTCACCGGCTTAACCGTGTCACGCTAAACATGTTTTACAAGGTAAAGAACCGTCAGCTATAGCCCCCTCACGGTTCTCCCACTCCACAAGGTCATGTCGCGAAATACTCTGCCCCCAATCGCACGTTTCCCGGTGAAAGGTCCTTCGACCCGCACTTGCGATAACCTTCGTTTGACCTTCGGGACTCCCGAGACACCGCAACACTTCTCGATAAAATTCTGGATGCGACTGCCAGGTCTGGGCGGTAACGAACATGCCATCTTGCACGGCCTGGTCGGTACAGTAAACACCCCCAGCAAGTTCCACCTCATTCCGTACATGCTCGTAGCACGTGACACGCCGTCCCTTGACGAGGCCAGCAGCAATCAGGACTTGGATTCCATGACAGATCGCAAACACCCAACGATTGAGGTTCGAAAACTGCTGGACCAGTGTAATGAGTCCGGCGTCGTGCCTGAGGTATTCCGGCGCTCGCCCACCGAGCACCAGCACAGCTGTGTAATCTTCAGCTACCGCAGCGCCGAACGCCACATCCGCTTCAACGCCGTAGCCCTGTCGCTCAATATAGGTATCCCAGCCAGGCTCAAAGTCATGGGCCACAAGGTGCAGTCGACGCTTACTCGGCGCCCCCACGGCAACCTCATAACCAGCCTCCCGTAGCCGGTGAATCGCGTAAAGCGCCTCGTAGCTCTCCCCAGCGTCACCCGTAACAATTAAGATTTTTCCGCGCATCGAATACTCCGTGCGACTTACCGCAGCAGATGGCGAAGCGTATCATGTTCGCTCATTATCCAATCTGGGCCACTTCTTCTATCTATACACGGCCCAATCCCTCAAATTGCCTAGACGAGACTATAATGCCGGGCCATGTCCATACCGTCGATCCGCACGGAGGTAGTCGGTTCCTACCCAACCCCCGCTTGGCTATCCGCTATGCCGTCCCGGCCGACACTGCGCGACGCACTCCTGGTTGTATTGAAAACGCAGGAAGTCGCCGGCTTGGACGTGTTGAGCGACGGAGAGCTCGCTCGCTTCGACGTGAATCACCCAGATACAAACGGTATGATCGAGTTCTTCATCCGCCCCCTTTCAGGCATTGCCACGGAGTTCACACCAGAGGAGCGGGCTGCTTTTTGTGCACAACCTGGCATGCAGTTCCGTAATCGGCCGGCCGGAGTCGTCCGCACTCAACTCGGAACCGGCACACTGGATTTACCATCGCACTGGAGCCTGCTGCCATCGCTCACTAAACAGCCGATTAAGTTCACAGTAACCTCACCCTATATGCTCGCGAAGACCCTCCTGGACAGCCATTATGGTGACCTTCGCGCACTGTGCATGGACTTAGCGAAAATCTTGGCAACCCAAGTTGCAGAAATCAATGCACCCGTCCTTCAGGTGGACGAGGCTAATCTCACGGGCCATCCCGAAGACCGTGACTGGGCGCACGAGCCGATCAACACGGTTCTTGACGCCGCACCACACGAAACGGCGGTCCACTTATGTTTTGGAAATTATGGCGGCTCAACGATTCAGCAGGGCTCGTGGAAGGATTTGTTACCTTTCCTAAACGCTCTGCACGCTGATCACCTTCTACTCGAATTCGCTCGGCGCGGTTACGAAGAACTCGAGGTGCTTCGCGATCTTAGACCCGAAATCGCTCTCGGCGTCGGGGTGATTGACATCAAAGATAATGAGGTAGAGACCCCGAGAACTGTAGCAGGGCGAATCGAGCAAGCGTCCAAGATACTCGGTCCCGAACGGATTCAATGGGTGCATCCAGATTGCGGGTTCTGGATGTTGCCGCGAAGCGTTGCTGACAGAAAGATGGCGAACCTAGTCAAAGGCCGTGACCTCTTCCTCGGTCAGTAACACTCGGGCGTGTGCCCTCCTGATAAATCGTTAATCTACCGCCTGCGCGGCCTTCCGCTGCATGTAACTCGAATCAATAAAGGGCTGGTCGTCTAGGTGGGCTTGCATCAAAGTAAGCCGCCTATTTAGCAGCACGTCCAGATTGCGACCGTGGATTAGTGGAGTTTCCTGCTGGTCGGTCGTCGCCATGAACTCAACGCCTGAGGCCAAGAGCTCGAGCAGGTCTTTGGAGTTGGCGATCTCTTGAAGCATCATGTCCCTTAACAACACCCGGTATTCGCTCATAGCGCCATGGTCGCGTGCCTCATCGGCCTCGAGAAATCCGTGAACACCGACCACCCACGCTATAACACTACGCTGCGTCCGGAACCAGCACTTCAACGCCCTTAAGCGAATCCACTGGTCATACATGACGTTTCCAGCTGAGGGCTTGTCCATCCCTCGACACTCGCGCCCCAGTAGCTCGATCGCACGGTCAATTGGAGTCCAGACGTTGGCATCGAAGTGTGCGAGGTTCTTTCGGCACAACTCAAGAGTCGTCAGTTGAAAAAGTACATCGCGACTGAGGTCCACATTGTTTGGATTGTGTGGAGTCGTGCACATGAACTTCTGGTAGTAAGCTCGCTCGGATTCTGGAATGGCCTCAATGTTAGGCACAAAGGGCCGAGCCCACAGGCGATACCAGACGAAGCCATACATCGAATACAACGGGACGGCGTTCGGGTAGGCCAGAATCGCTTCTTCAGCGGCAGACCAGGCGCTCAACAACGTTGGGCTCAGTTCCGAACCAACCTCACGCTCAGCCATGCGTTCAGTTTCACGATCGATATCTAACTCGGGATTAAATTGAAACGCGCCAACCATCTCATGGTTTGGATCAAACGGCACGATCCCTGGCAGCGGCGTCCCACCTAGGTGAGCGACGTTTCGTACACCGTTCGCGTGGAGCATCTGAAGTCTGTGCCCCGTCAAACGGGGATATGGCACACCGAGCAAGGGGGCAAACATTGCATGCGGTCCAGCTGCGAAATAAAGGTCCGCGCGCGCACCGCGTGCCTCAAGGTCAGCCATCAATTCTCGCTCACGTGGGTCGAACCGATCCTGATGAACCGTTCCAGCGTTTACCCCAGACGACTCGGGATACCGAGGGTGTTTATAAGGCATCTCCCACCCCCGCCCGAGCAATGTTGCACTTTCAACCCCGACACCGTCCCCTAGACCCGCCCAGACCGTGTCATGCTCGCCGTAAAAAGATTCCATCCTCGTCAATACTCGAAAGGCGGCGTTTCGCAACCTGCCGGCGTCCCGGAGTCCACGTAAAAACTGCACGACATTCCCGCCGGCAACCCGAGCGATGTCAGCATCATCATTCCATTCTCGAATCAGGTAGGGACCGCCGTTTCGCCCAACATAAAGCGACTTGGTGTATTCAAAACCCGCCCCGCTGTCATTCGTCCACACCGACAGAAAACCTAACTCTGGGACCTCAATAAGTAACTGCTCCACCATTTCTGCATAATGCGCCTGCACCATGGGGTGCGTAATCGTCATGTTGTAGCGTGGCTGAAAACTGCGGAAGGGATGGTCGACACGTGCACCGCGTAACATCGGATACTGCTCAAAGAACTTCTCTGGCACCGAGCGTGGCTCGAAGCAGAATAGTCCTGGCACGAGGCCGAACTTCACGACCAAGGCGGCATTTGCTTTCAGATTCGCCAAGTTTGCTGCGAGCCACTCTTTTGGGTAGAGTCCAGCGTTCAGCTTACTGCTCACGAATTGATCCAGCGCCGGACCATAGGTATAGAACATCGGGTAGGCCTCACCTGGAGGACCTGCTTCCAACCCATGGGACTCCGCCAGACCGTTCACCTCTACGTGGGTAAAGCCTCGGGCTGCTAACTGCTCAACGTAGGCGGCCGGGTCACGTCCGTAGTGGAACCGACCTTCCTGCGTTAAAACAAAATCGAAAAGACTACGTTGCCAATCGAACGCAACATCCATGCGACGCCCGTCCCGATACTTGTTCACAGCTTCGTCACCAAGCCGTTTCAAGAGGTTTACAACACCACCATACAAAAGTGAGGATGAAGTGGCCGTGAGAAAACCAGCCCCATCCTCGCTAAGACGGAGGAACACAGCCGGCGTACTCCCGGCGACTCCATTACGCTCAGGAAATGAGATCTGAAAAACGCCCGCAGTCCTCACCTCAACATCGGTAGAGGTGCGCACAATGTCAGCACCGAACGCCGCGGCTATTCTTTCAGCAGCGGCAGTCACCACCGCTGCCGCGCCAGGGTTAATCTGTATTGCTTGTACTCGAGCCAGTGCGTCGGCGACCGTCATGACACTTCAGGTCCAACGCTCAGTTCAATGGTCAGGCTCGCACGACTATCTATGTCGAGGTCGATGTCTACGTAGCCGCTAGATCGTACTTGGGTGTTGCGATAGGGCACGTGACTGTGATCGACGGTCACCCCGACTGCAACCCGACCCACTGGAAGCAGGATATGTAGATGGACACTGGATGATGGCGCTGACAGTTCAAGGTGCAGTCTCTCCTCCTCAGCGCGATACACATATCCAACCGTAGCCCCGGACGCCGCGTAGCCGAGCTGAACCTCGACGGTCCGGACTCCGGTCACCGCCCATCGAGGAGCCAACAAAAGCTTATCGAAGCCCTTCCCTTCATCGACAAGCCCGATGAGTCCCTCCACAAGCGCGTACAGCATTGCCGACGAACCCCAACCATCCGTCGGCTGAGCCTCCGGACTTGTACTAGCCTCAACACTGGCCGGCGTACCATCAGGGAAGTACCACAAATAGGTCGCTTGGCGTTCACCGATTAGAGCCCAATACCGCTTCAGAATATCGACACCATACGACTCAAAGCCGGTTTCGAACGCCGCACGTGCTAATTCCCCACCGACCAACGGCATGATGCCACCGTTGACATAGGCGCCAGCCACGAGTTTCTCGTCTCCGAAGACTCCATCGGGAAACGGAGGGTCGATCGAAAACCACTCCGCAAAAGCTGGCGACGTCTTACGCCGGCGCTGATACTCCTCAATGATCGACACCGCCTGAGCCTGCTCCGTAAGCCCTCGATTGAT
Source organism: Vicinamibacterales bacterium (assembly GCA_036012125.1). Lineage (NCBI taxonomy): Bacteria > Pseudomonadati > Acidobacteriota > Vicinamibacteria > Vicinamibacterales > Vicinamibacterales bacterium. The sequence goes on from DASCOS010000020.1 coordinate 11,553, forward strand.
ATCCATCGGATTACTCAGGCTCAGTTGCGCCGCTTCGTCTACACCGGCGATCCCGACTGGCGTGCGCTTAACGAAATGGGTATAAAACTTTCCGTTCCAGCAGATTTCATTCGTCCGCGCCTTCAACCCATGCGCGTGCTCGGTCCAGTATGCCGCACGCTCTGGGTCACCGAAGTGAGTGTATAACCCCGCCAAAATGCGAAAGGCCTCGTAGTAACCACTGTTGTCGCCGTGCATAATGCCCCAGAAAGTGTGCTCATCGATCTGAAACTGAAGCCATTCATGACGTCCAGCCGTATAGGCGAAATCCCACGTGTCTATTGTGTATGCGCGTTTTACCAGATTGAGCTGCTCATCCCAGTACCACGGATGGCTCATGATGTAGCGAAGAGCTCTCTCCATCACTGGCAGATGCCTACAGATCCAATCGTCGTCACCGCACGCCTGCCACGCCAGCCAGGCCGCCTTGACGAACCGGTATTCGACGTCCGCCTCTACCGGTACCCGAACGTACTTCGTCCAGTTTTCGCGCTCACACGGCAGTTTTTCAGGATAAGTGGTGACGTAATCGAAGATCCGACCACTCGTTGACTGCGTGTCGGCAAAATGCTCAACGATACTCGTCGCGTCCGCGTGAAAATACCGCCCCATCCGCAACATGTCGCAATGGTCTCGAATCCAAATCGAGCTTGCATCCGGTGTGCGGAATCCACTTACTCGTCGTCCATCGACGACGAGTTCCATAACATCCTGCTCGAGAAATGAACGGACCGTATCGAAGAGTTCGTCGAATGCCGGCTCGCCCGTACGAAGGAAACTCGACGGCATGCTAGGGCTCAAGACTCACCTGTCCCCGCCAATATCGCATCTTGCCAATTCCACTAGCATCCCGACTGCCGTCGAAGGCCAAATAGAAATACGATGGGCGCCCTTCGTAGAGCACCTGCTCTCCGTACGTGGCTTTAGTCAGATTGGTAATCGTGTAATTCAGCTCTCCGTCTACGAGCGACGCAAACACAAAATCACCGTTGGTTTCGACCTGGTCGAATTGGATCCGACCAGCTTCATAGGTGTAACGTGGACGCCGCCAGTCTCGGGCGATGTCCATTCGAAGATCTTGCTTAACACCAACCGTGATCGTTTTCTCGCCATCCTCAATGACTACCCCCAACCCAGTCCTAGCTGGAACTGGCTCTATCAACCTGATCCGATCCACCCATGACTCAGGCGACTCACCCGCTTCGTGGGGCACCAACACCGTCACGAAACCCTCGGTCTCACCAAGCTCAAAATGATGCGCTGTGGTCTGATGTATCAGGGTCTCAGTCTGATAATGACGCGTTTCTGTTTCGGTGCCCTCAAGTCGGAAGTGCGTGTCTGGAAAATAGATTAATAGATGTCGATTCTCTGGAAGTTCATCAGAACCGATTTGATCGTAGACCGTGTCATACCAGTGGTCACCCTGCTCAACAATACGCCGAGTGTGCCACAGGTTCGCCATCGTGAAGTATTCCTCAACGCGTGCTTTTACGATGTCGAAGACAACAAAGATTTCGGGATCCTTGATGTAAGCGATTACCCGGTCCCACTCGAAACCCCAACCATCGTCGATCATGCGACTTCGACTGTAGTCGACGTCAGACAAACTTAAGAAATCAACTTTTTGCGTTCGAACCCGGCGATAGGAACCCGCGTTGTGCAGAAAATCCAAAATGGACTGTCCGGGCACTGCATCGGGTGTATCGAGTCGCGCCTCCCCTGCTTCCTGTCCCATCCAAATCTTCTCCGGACGGATTGCCAGACGATTGTGGAAATAGTCCTGTCGATAGGCACCGAATGGCCCGCTCGGCATGTAATCCCTATAACCACCATCGTGGAGAAGGACCGACCCCCCAGACATGAGCAGGGTGATACTGTTCTCATCAGCATGCCCATGAGTCATTTTCTCTTCCTCAACGGGGATCGTGTCACGAAGGTAATCACGAAAATTAAGTCCTCCGTCTCCCTCGTCGCGGTAATTGAGAAGCAGATAGGTCGAATCTGCGTCCCATCCATTTCTAAACACAATCTTTTTCCCTTGAACGTCCTCCATCACTTCAGCCGATAACCCCTCGGGCATCTCTGCACCGATGCTATCGCTACCCCAGCGATAACAATCCAACAGAAAGTATCCGAGCCCGACATCAACAGGGTCGTTAAAGTCAACAAATCGGTTGGCGATAACATTAGCCGCCCACTTAAGCTGGGAATCCTCATAAGCTGCGGCTGTGGCTTCAAAGAAAACCAGGTAGTGCTGCCAATTGCGCAACCAGTTGGCATCACCGAAATCCGGGACCATGCCAATCGGTGCCATTAAATTCAGGAAGTATTGGGCGTAGTAGTACATCTCGGGGGTACGGAACAGCGCATTTAGTCGACCCGACACATCAGCATGACCCATCAAGGCGTACAGCCAGATGCCGTGATAGATGGTCGCATCCTCAATTTCCCAGTTGCCCCAGTTGTCATCAGCCAACGCCCGATCTTGCATTCGCCAGACTTCAGCGCGAGGATGATCTGGCAAAGCTCGGACCGCCCAGGCTAGGGATTCAGCTCGGAGCATGGTTCGATTCATGGTTCCCCACTCGACCGTCCGTAACAGATATTCCATGCTGTCTTCGATCACCTCCCGGGCGGCACGGGCCTCTTCCAAGGAAAACTGATTAAGGCGGTCGAGAGTTTCGAACGCTCTGATGTAGCGCATTACCCGAAAAAAATCTGGTAACGCTGGTACGCCATCAGCATAGTCAGGGCGACGGTCAATCGCAGATTGTGGATACTGACTGCGATAATCGCCAAACTGGAGTATGACCCGCTTGGCACGTTCAGCGTAGAGTGGCTCCCTCTCAGTTTCGAATAGGTATGAATAGATCACGGCCATCTCAAGTAGACGGCCTGGCGGCCGATAGCCAAAAATACTCTCCGAATCAAATTGCTCGCGCCAACGCGTGATCAGGTCGTCGTAGTTCTCCCAAGTCCAATCTGCTGAACCCCTCGCGTACTCTAAATACGCTGACCGTTCCATCGGCGCCTGGGCAATAGCCGGCGACGCCACCCCAATCAGTGCCACTATTAGCGCACCCACTACGATTCGCCTTCTCACACGCATCCTAGTTACTCCCTTTTAGAACTCCGCACTAAACCATTCATCAAATATTCACCATCAGCCAAAGTAACATCAAAATCAATCCAACCAAGACCCAACTGCCACCAAAGCCGAGATAGTCAATCATCGTTGGCTTCATCACTTCCCAGCGCGACCCCGGAAATATCTTGTCACCGTCGAACTGTCGGGGCGTCGCATAGGCAGCTTCAAGCGCAACTGTGTCAAGTTCAGCTGTAGCTTGCACGGGCGTATGCATCTTGGCAAAAAAGCGATCAAGAGCCACCGTTCCGACTGGTGCTGTCACAGCGCTAAACAAGAACAGTAGTATGAATGGGAAAATCGCATCAAAAAAGAAGCGGAACGCGATCAGCCATGAACGCGGTGTGTCACTAAAATCTACCCCAGACCAACTCAGCACCCAGATCTCTGCGTTGAAGCGACCGAGGCCAACCAGACGAGATGTCGGATCAGCGGGGTTTTCTCTCGCAACCTCATCGAAAAATACAGCGGCAGGAGCCACCTCCCGAACTCTCGTAAGAGTTTCCCCAACGCGTGATGCACGACCAGCCTCAACGTCACCTAGCAGCGCCGGTTCTTCCACCTGGACGACGCGCGCACGCGTCGTCTGCAGAAAACGAACATCGTGCCGTGACCAATCCATCGTGCTGAACAAATTCGGGATAATCGCATAGATCATCACGCAGGTTGCTACCTGAAGAATGACAGCTGGTCGCGTTAGGCCACGCCAAACGAAACCAAGCCAAATCGAGGCGCCGAAGATTGCCGGAATAGAAATGAAGTATCGGAACAACTCGAGAAGGTCGTCGACGAGAACGGCAACCATGACCCCACCTATGAGAGTAAGAGGAATGACTAACCGTCCAACCAATAAATAGTGGCTCTCTGACCGACCCGGCCGAAGCGGCTCGTAAAGGTTGCGAATGAAAAGCGCTGAGTAGGACACTGACGTAGCGTCGAGGGTGGACATGTTCGCAGCCAGAATCCCGACCATCATCAAGCCGAGGGCACCTGGCATGAGAAGGTCTCGGGACATATAACCCCAAATTAAATCAGGGTCGTGCAACTCACCGGCATAGAGACCAATTGCAAGCAAACCGGCCAAGGCCCAGAACAGCATGATAAAACGTTTAAAGAACATGCCACCGAGCATCCCGAGGCGTGCGGTCATCTCGTCCCGCGCCGAACCAGCCGTCTGCATACCTGTAGTCACCGCGATAATCGAAACCAAGTTCGCCAAAATCATTGCAAGAATCGTGTACCAGCCGTAGTCGCTCAGTGCCGCTGAACCGAACAGGGCAAACATAAAATCCGGCACCGTCGCGTGCAACCCGTCAAACCCTCCGACCTTGGCTAAGCCAACCGGGATCAGAATTAGTGAAAATAGAACAATGAGTACGCCCTGAATGGCATCGGTAATAGCGGCCGCCCGAAATCCGCCAAGCATCGTGTACAGCCCCACGACCACGGCAAATACCACATAAAATACGAGTGGCTTAGTATGTGAGACGATCGAACTCAGCTGGCCCAATTTGTTCCGCTCGTTCAACTCCTCCCATCTGGCGCGATCGGCCGCAGGAAGTCCAGCATCGAGCCGCACGGTGAGTTCCCGGAACTCTCGGAAAGCCAGGACACTCTCCCGTTCGTCGACCGTCCACTCCACCTCGGCTTTCGGCGTGACCGCCATGAAGGTCTTCCCCGCCACCATAAACCCAGCTCCGCCTCCAATAATGGACACGAGCAAAATAAAAATAGCGAAGGCTCCACCAAGAAACGGACTTTGAAATCGCTCAGTAAAGAAGTCACCGATTGTCGTCAACCGTACCCGGCGGAAAAGCAGTGTTTGAAACCAATAAAACGGGGTGATGAACAAAACAAGATACTGGATCCACATGCCGCCAATCCCTTGGCGGTAGATTTCTCGTGAAACCGCAACAGCCTGGTCCGCGTTAGTCGATGTACCAAAATTGAGGAAAAACTGATAAAACCCCCCGAGGCGCCGACCAGCTAGATAGAATTCGCCTCGATCACGAGTTCGTGCACCAACCCGATAGCCAATCCAGAGAATCACCCCCACATACCCAAGCAGCACCGCTGCATCGATCGGGTGAAGACCAAAAATGCTCACGCGTGGTTCTCCGACGCAGGAAAGTGATCGTAATTGACTAGATCAATTGTTCGCCCCTTGATGACCCAAGACACTCCGGCTTCACTCGGTAGAACACCACGCTCGTAACACCGCCTCAGGTCACCATCAAGCCCGTCAATCCAGTAGCGGTCAGGTTGAACCGACCGTCGCCTGAGGGTAGAGGATACCGATGGAATCTCGCCTATCGACTCGTGTACGCCGTTCATGCACAGCGTCTGGGCTGCCGCTGCTTCAGGACCGCATTCAACCGGCTCGTTTCCTGTCACTGCACGGACCGCCTCTGTTAACTTAGCGAAATGGTCACCCACGTTCGGTGACGGGTAACTCCCAACACGCCGACCCTCCACCTCAACGCTAATCTCGTCCTTCACATCCCCTACCGACGATCTATAGGCAACACTCGCCTCTTCAAACTCCAATTCAAATCTCGGCCCATAACTATCTTGCGTAGCGTGGGAACCATAGAACAGCACCTCAACACCCCCGTCCACTCGGGCACGACAAGCAACGGTATCGAAACTTTCGATGCTATTCACCCGACATACTTCTGCGGTTACTTCGATCGGACGCGCGCTCAGACCCACATCCGGTCCGAGTAAAAAGAATAAATTGTGCAAGAAGTGAGCCAGAGCATTGTTTAGCGGGCTATCCAATATCCAACGCCCTGTCGTCACATCACGGAGCCTCCCAGCCCAGTCGTTACGTCGGTAGTAGGCGAGAGTCCTCGGCCAGAGACACACAGACTTCATCCGGATGGGCCCTCCAAACCTTCCTGCTTGAATGTCGCGCTTGAGGGACCTGATTCCATCGGAATAAGACCACTGATAGCCAATTCGCACAGAATGCCCAGAGGCATCTCTTGCACGGATCAGCGCGGAGACCTCCTGGATCGCCGCACCAAGCGGTTTGTCACACAAGACATCGCAGCCATGGTTCAACGCAAGCATGCTTTGCGATATGTGATAGTGAATTGGAGAAGCGATCACGACCAAATCCGCTTCGCACCCAGCTTGAAATAATGCCTCCAATGACGGAAATACTGGTATCTTGCGCTCTGACAGCCCAGGTTCAGCACATGAGCGAGTGGGAAAAGGATCTACCGCACCGGTTAAACGAATCCTTTCCGGAGGTAAACGATCCAATGCAGCAACATACTCAGCACCATAACCTCCGATGCCGACCATGACGACACTGATTGGGGCCATTACGCTACTTCCAGTTCGGCGACCAGAGCCTTCAGTTTTGTGAGGTTGCGACCCATCCGCTCTTCGCAAATCTCTGGCCAGAGGGCTCGATCGGTCGGGACACACTTTGCAGATCGTGTAGCACGCAGAGCAAGAGCTTCCAGATCGGCCATCTCATCATCCGTGACATCGGGAAATTTCGCCAAAAACTCCGGGGCTTTCGTCTGTAGGTGAAACGTCCCCCCGTGGTCTTCAACTGATAGGTGAACTTGACGACCACTAGAAGCCAAACGCCCGATCACACTCACCAGGGCGATGACACCGTCACCCACTGCCGTCGGAAACGTCTCGAGGCCATCGGGCGCCGCTCTGATACCCCCATCTTTGAGGTGCGTTGCTACCACCCACGGCAAAATGCGGTCAGTGGCCCGCACCGGGTCCTCTAGCATGGTCAGCACATTCATCGTGTCGAAGACGACACCCAACCAATCACCGGGAACCGCCTCGCACATCTCGAACAATCGAAGCAGTTCGTGCGTCGTAAATTCAAAGTGTAATTCGATCGCCAGAATGACCCCGTGATCACGCAGCATGTCACGTTGTGCCATCAGCGAAGATGCCGTATCCCGAAGTAGCGTCTCAGTCGATGGCGCAGCATCATCCCACCGCATCAGCCCACCAGAGCAAGACCGGACCACTCTCGAGCCCAACTGTTCTGCCTGCGCCGCTACGAATTGATTCGAAGCAAATAGATCACGATGGGCCCAAGTCGTCATGTCGCGCGGAATATGTTCGGCACCGCCCCACTCGAGATACAGCCTTTCCGACTCAGCAAACGCTCGGAGATCCTTGAGGTAAGGAACTTCCATGCGGCGTTGCCAGTCAGAGTCGAACCCGGAGAAATGCACGCCCTCAGCCCCGTGGTCAACGGCCCATTGCAAAAGTGCCATCGGAGTAAGCTGCAACGGGTCTAGACCATACTGGTCAATACCAACCCTAATCCTCCGGCGGCTACCGCCCTCCGAAGACTTGGAGCGGCTAGACAACAGTTTGATGCCTCTCAATACAGGTCTGTAAGACCTCGTCGGGGTTACGTTGCCACCAATTCTTCGATGAAAAGATTTCGATTTCGTAGCATCCATCGTAGCCGGCCGCCTCGACCATGCTCCGTATTCGACGTAGATCAATAATGCCGTCACCTGGCATACCACGATCTGTGAGCAGGTCCTGGGTTGGAACGAGCCAATCGCACACGTGGCAAGCAAGAATTCTGTTAGATTGACCAGCCCGCTTAATTTGCCGTTCGAGATCAGCATCCCACCACACATGGTAGGTGTCGATCGCGACACCAATGCCGTCACCTAAGTCATCACACACATCCAGTGCTTCCCTAAGGGTGTTGATGCAGCCGCGGTCAGCCGCATACATCGGATGGAGAGGCTCAATAGCGAGTCGCATCCCTTGAATACGAGCATGCTCAAGCAGTTTCGCAATCCCGTCACCAACAATCCGACGTGCCTCTGGTAAATTACGAGAACCAGCCAGTAGCCCACCGACTACAAGCACAAGACACTCTGCCCCAAGGACTGTTGCTTCGTCCACGGCCCGCCGATTGTCATCAAGATTCAGTTGGTTATCAGCTGTAAAAAATCCACCCCGACAAAGTGACGACACCCGAAGACCATGGTCGTTGATCATTTTTTCCGCTTCCGCGACACCCAGCGCCTGCAATTGGTCGCGCCAAGGGGCAATCGCGCCTATACCATGCCGAGCACAGCCAGAAATCGCTTCCCCGAGGTCCCATTGTTTCTGGACCGTCGCGGTGTTCAGCGACAGGAGTGTCGTGTCACGAGAAAGATCACGCATCATCAATCCATATTGTGCGTCTGGCAGAACGACCGCATCCGGTCCACAGCTAAATCCGGATCACGCAGTAGCCCCCCAGCCGCAGAGAAACGGAATACGTCAGCCAAGTGCAGGAGAGACCGTTTACCTTCGTGACCGGCAAGCATTGAAAAATGGTCCTGGTGTCCGTTCAGCCAGGCCAAAAACACCAGACCTGTCTTATAAAAACAGGTTGGTGTGCTGAAGATGTGACGACTGAGCGGTATGCAGGGCGCGAGGATAGCGTCGAATCGGGAACGACGACCGGAAGCTAACTCATGAAGCGCAGCTCCAGCCGCAGGCGCAATCGCATCAAATATTCCCAAGAGAGCGTCAGAATGCCCAGTCTCGTCACCACCAATTAGCTCTGCGAAATCGAAATCGTCGCCCGTGTACATCCGCACTCCCGGTGGCAGCCGTCGCCGCATCGCGATTTCCTTCGACTTGTCTAGTACAGAAATCTTAATCCCGTCAACACGAACCGCATGTGTGCTAAGTAGCGACAGAACCACCTCCATGGCTTGGTCAATATTGTCGTGGCCCCAATACCCTGCCAAGTCGGGATCGAACATCTGACCCAGCCAATGGATAATCACAGGCTGCCGGGCCTGCGTCAGTAAGCGGTCATAAACAGCTACGTAATCCTCAGCCGAGCGGGCTGCCGTACAGAGGGCGCGACTTGCCATCAGAATAATCCGACCGTCGTGGACCTCAACCCAAGCCATCTGCTCTTCATAGGCTCGGAGTACCTGCTCAAGCGTCACGGTGGGCGCCGGCTCGAGTTGGTCTGTACCACACCCGCAAGCGATAAGCGCATCGGACCGTGTCTGAGCCGCGGCAAGAGTTCGTTGAATCAGTTCCCGCGCTTGCATCCACGACAGCCCTGCACCTCGCTGCGCCGTATCCATCGCTTCGGCGACGCCAAGATTGCAACCCCACAAATACTCTCGGAACTGGAGTGTTGCCTCCCAATCAATCGCATTCCGTTGGCCGGGTTCACTAACAACGTGTGCGGCGGCATAGGCGATTCGGTTTCGTGCGTTACCCGCAGGCTCGACCGGCGCAATCGCAGGAAGATCAAACGGTTCGCTCGATCCGTTGGCGACTGGTAACGTAATCACGGACATGTCACGACCCGACGTCCTCAATATTTACCCACGCCCGACGGCGCCAACTCTCAAGCGCTACCTCAGCTAGCTGAACCCCCTTCAGCCCCTCTCTCAGCGTATAGGGCCACGGCGCATCATCGTACAAATGCCGGATGAACTGTTCCCACTGAGCCCGAAACCCGTTCGGGTATGTTCGATCGGCCTGATACGGGGTCCACTGGTCACGAAACTGTAATCGTTGCGGCTCATCCGGATTCCAGACTGGACGAGGCGTATTGTTCAGAGATTGGGTTCGGCACCAGCTAAGCCCAGCCACTGCAGAACCCTCAGTCCCATCAATTTGGAAGATTGCAAGGTCATCCCTGTTCACACGCGTGCACCAACTGCTGTTCACCTGGGCGACCACCCCACCCTCTAATTGCATCACCACGTATGCCGCGTCCTCAGCATCAGCGGTGTAGACATCACCCCGCTCATCCCACCGCTGATCAACATGTGTGGCACCTAAGCACACAACCGAGTGCACCGGTGCCACGATGCGATCCAGTACATACCGCCAGTGCGCCATCATGTCGAGAATGATGCCACCCCCGGATGACTTCCGATAATTCCAGCTCGGCCGGTTGCTCGGTGACTCCTCACCAGTAAAGACCCAATACCCAAAATCGATCCGCACGGACAGAATGCGTCCAAAGAACCCCTGGGTTTTCAGTTGCCCAAGCTTGATTAGGCCAGGCAAAAACAACTTATCCATTACGACCCCAGCCTTCACATCAGCTGCGTCGGCGCGTGCGCACAGTTTTCGGGCGCTGGCAAGCGAACAGGCAACCGGTTTTTCACAGTAAAGATGTTTTCCCTTTGAGAGCGCCTGGTCGAGCAATTCTGGTCGCATCACCGTCGTGCCGGCATCAAAGAACAGGGCGTGCTCAGACGACCCAATCGCCGAGTCATAATCGGTCGTGTATGCGTCGATGCCGAGGTCCTCGGCAATTGACATCAGCTTCGCATCGTTCCGGCCGAGCAATAACGGTTCGGGCACCACTCGGTCCCCATTATTTAGCACCACCCCTCCGGATTCACGTATGGGCATCACCGAGCGCTTTAAGTGCTGATTTAAGCCCATTCGCCCTGTGACCCCGTGCATAACAATGCCCAATCTATGCGTCGCCATCCACACAACTATAACAAGGGGGTGCCACTAAGGCCGATCGCGCTATAATTCGGGGCTTACTAGCAGCGGAGATGACATGGCAGACTACACCTACGAAGACTTAAAAGCTAAGACAGTGGCGGAAATGCGTGATCTCGCGAAGGAGTTGGATCACGAGGCAGTCAAGGGTTACACACAGCTAAACAAAGAGCATTTGCTTCCAGCCCTCTGCCAAGCTCTGGGTATCGAGGCACACGAGCAGCATCAAGTTCAGGACGGTTTTGACAAAACTGCCATCAAAGCGAAGATGCGTGAACTCAAGGCGGAACGAGCAGCAGCACTTGAGGCACACGACTCGACGAAACTAAAGGCCATTCGACGCCATCTGCACTCGTTGAACCATCAGATTCGTTCACATGCCAGCTAAGGGCCAAAGGAGGGCCAGCCTCCAAAACACATCCGGACCGACAAGCTCGCCCCTCGGGACGGCATCGATAATAGCGGCGTCTCGGGAGACTCGACCCGCGCCTCAGCAGAGTACGGCCGCAAAGGAATCGCCTTAAAGGTTGAGGCTGCTGTCAAGCAGATCAACCTACTGATTGATGCCCGTTAATTGTTGATTACTATTCTGGTCCGCTCAGGCCAGCATTGGGAGGCTCGTATGCCGACAACAACATGCCGCCTTATCGCAAACTTTTCACTATTCGGAGTTTTTGTTTTCGGGCTAGCCACCGGCGTTGAAGCGCAAAAACCGATTATTGTTCAGACGAACGCAGCCGGTGACAACGTGCACCTCATTGACCCGGACTCCAACACCATCGTAGGTGAGATTTCTGGCATCGAGGTAAATCATGGTGCGGCAGCAGCCCCGGACGGAAGCCGCTTCTACATCACCAACGAAGTCGACCACACCCTTGATGTAGTTGACGCTCGAACACTGAGAGTTACCCACAAGGTGCCACTCAGTGGCCGTCCGAATAACGTTGCTATTCGTAACAATGGCCAACGAGTCTACGTTGCGATTGTTTCATCGCCTGGTGCCGTCGATGTGGTCGATACGAATTCGATGGAGCTAGTGAAAAGCATTCTCACAGCAGGCGGGGTGCACAACACGTTCATAAGTCCTGACAGTAAACATGTTATCGCTGGCTCAATCTCTGGACGCAACCTCACTGTGATCGATGCCGAGAGTGAAGTCGCGCTCTGGACCTTGTTTTTTGACGCCGGCGTCCGGCCGATGTCATTCGAAACACACCCGGACGGTTCTACTCGCCGCATCTTTGTGCAACTGTCCAACTTTCATGGCTTTGCAGTAGTCAATTTCGATGAACGCCGCGAAGAGCAGGCGCGGGTCGAACTCCCTACGATTCCCGAGGAGGAACGCCATACCGAGTTTCTACAAGGCTCCCCTTCACACGGCCAAGGCGTGGCTCCTGACGGTAGAACTTTATGGCTGTGCAGTAAGGTGAACAGCTATGTCTACGCCTACTCGCTACCCGATTTAGAGTATCTCGGTGGCGTCCACGTCGGCAGTCATCCGGACTGGCTCACATTTTCACCTGACAGTAAATATGTCTACGTCGCCAACGCCGGATCGAACTCCACGTCCGTCGTCAGCGTGGAGACACTTGAGGAGGTGACGCAAATTCCTGTGGGACAGGTGCCAAAAAGAGTGATTACGGCGGTGATTCCTGCGACGACTGTCACCGCTTGGAGCACCGCCGACACTGGATCAAGTGCATCAGTTGACCGTGAAGCCCTTGACTATGAATTTTATAGAGATCAGGTAGAGCCAATCTTCATTAACAAACGCGGAGGTCTGGCCCGTTGTGTGGTCTGCCATGCGACTAGAACCCGCTTTAGGCTTCAGGCGCCGCCACCGGAAGGTGCCACCTGGAATGCTGAGCAGTCCCGTCAAAATTTTGAAACTTCACGACGGATGGTCGTGCCCGGCGACCCACTGGGCAGCCGGCTCTTGCAACTACCACTCGCGGAAGAGGCTGGCGGCAACCCGTTCCACCCGGGTGGCAAGCACTGGACCTCACAGACCGACCCCGAATGGCAGACGATCGCTAGCTGGATCCGCGGGAGCCGCAACTAGGCAGCACCTCGCACTCGGTCGAGCTACTGCTTGTTATACGAGAGGCCTGCTTCCTGGGCCTTCTCGATCGCAATAACCATCGCTGGCACGACGGTCACTCCCGGCAGCAGATTCGCTCGGAGTACCGCATCGATATCAGCCGCTGCTCCTTTGCCCCTCGCCTCGAGTTCGAACCCCCATGAGTTAAGAGCGTTGTTGCACATAATAAACTTTGTACCCATCTCCTGAAGTCTTTCAATCCCAACTAGGGGCATAGCAACCCTAAGCGCATCGAAGTTAGGAGACTGCAACCCCTTTGCGAGAAGAATCGAATCGTCCGAGGTCGGGCGATTGAACACGTTCCTCGTGTATGGCCTGCCATCCGAGTCGTCCAAGCCGGCGTACTCACCCACACTGTACCTAGACCAAATCTCGTCGTTAAACCCCATGAAAATACTCGACGCTGGACCGCCGCCGTAAAAGGTCCCCACTGTGCCCACCCTCTCATTGCCGACCCCGTAGGCCGAGGCATAGGTGTTGATGTAGTTAAAGATGTGCACCAGTGGAAAGCCCTGCTTGTAGTTCGGAAAGTCAAAAAAGCATTTGCGATCACCCGTTACGTCCCCGAGCCAATCGTCCGGAGCCGACTGGCTGGACGCCTCGATAACACGCCTATCCCATGGCAAACTGACCGCCATAGTCATTCCCATCAGGCGACCCAAAAAACTACGGCGTGGAGTGGACTCAAAAGACATCGGCAAAACCCTCCAATAAATACAGATACCAAGCAACTGTCAGCGTCTTGGCTTCCCGGAACGCTCACCAAGGGCGGAACACCATCGGCGCACCAATTATTCCATAACACCCACCACTTCCGCCCAGCTTATGAGAGAATTTTGCACTGGCTATTGAAGCAGGTCCGCGATGTTACAAAGGAGTATACCCATGCGATTGGCTGTTACTGCCCTTCTGTTCAGTCTTCTTGGCACGATGGCTGAAGCACACGTTACAGTCGTGCCACACGAATCGACCCTTGGTCGAAGTCAAGTGTACACAGTGCGAGTACCAGCCGAGGGCGGAGTGACCACGAGCCAGACGGTCCTACACATTCCGGAAGGCGTGACAGTCTCCAGAGTGAGAACCCAACCCGGCATGCAGGTCGACGTCAGGCGTGAGAATGACAGAATCGTTCAGATTACCTGGACCCTAGACGTTCATCCAGGTTCTTACGCCGAATTTCAATTTATCGCCAGAAATCCAGAAGAGGGTTCCGAAATTGTCTGGAAGGCACAGCAAGTCCATCCCGATGGCACTAGCACCGACTGGGTCAATCCCCCTGAGAACCAGAGACCAGCGTCAGTCACCAAACTTGTGGCCCCTGAGGATGCCTACAGTTACTTTATTCGCACATATCCGCTTGTCGATGACCCACTGATAGGCGACATCCGTCGAATCTTCGCCGAAACCCACGACGGTAATCCGGCCGGTGATGCAGACGTCCGGCACATACTCTGGCGATTACTTTTCGAACGAGACCTCTACCCGACCCTCGACGAGGCCACGGCTGACTGGTATGGTGCGGGATGATAGCCAGTTGCAATCGCAAGGTTGAGGCTTGACACGGTGGCCATAAGCAACCAGAGTTTGATCTTGGATAGCCGGTCGATGATGGCCAAGTTGAATACCTGAAGGAGAGACCTATGTCACTGTCACGTCGCGCATTCGTTCAGTCTCTTGGCATTGGTAGCGCGGGCGCGCTGTCTACCGCCTGGATCATAGGTGGAGGCCGTGAAGCCCTGACCTGGACCCCGGACCCATTTGAGGCAGTTCTCCAAGCCTCCACCCAGCAAGGTGTTATCAGGATTAGCTCCAACGAAAACGCCCGTGGCCCAGGAAAGGCCGCGCTTGATGCAATGCGCAAGGTGATCACTGATAAGGTCGGACGCTACGGTCGTGAAGTGGCGAACACAGAACTGCCAGCAGCAATTGCTAACCGCGTAGGCCGCGGACTCACATCGGAAAACATTCTCACCTCAACTGGCTCAGCTGGAATCCTTGAAGCTGGGGTGCGAGCCTACGTCTCAGAGAGTAAACCACTCGTAAACGCTGCCCCATCTTACGAAAACCCGACGGAGATCGCCGGCCTACTCGGCGCAGAGGTTCGCAGGGTGCCGGTAGATGCTAACCTAAAGCTCGACCTCGACGGAATGGCCGAGGCCGCTAAGGGCGCCGGACTTGTCTTCCTCTGCAATCCAAATAACCCAACCGCAACTGCGCATTCACAGTCTGCTGTGTCAGCCTTTATCCAGCGAGTTAAGTCCGACTCGCCTGACACAGCGATTCTCGTGGACGAAGCCTACATAGACTACGCAACCGACACGACCGTCGGGACTGCGGCGGCTGAAACCTTAAGATATGACGATGTCTTCGTCGCGAGAACATTTTCAAAAGCTTACGGAATGGCTGGGCTCCGAATGGGCTATGCAACGGGTCGACCAACCACTCTTGCCAAGCTCGCCGCTGCTTGGGGCTTGGGCGACCTGAACATCCTAACGGCGACTGGCGCGATTGCGTCGTTGAATGAACCTGACCATATGGTGGCTGAGCGCAAAGAGAATCGTCGGGTCCGGGATTTCACAATCAATGCGTTCAAAGAAATGGGTTACGAGGCATCAGACTCGCAAACAAATTTCCTGTTCGTCAATGTGCGCCGACCAGCAGCCGAGTTTCGAGATGCGGCCCGCGACCAAGGGGTTCTGGTCGGACGAGACTTTCCACCACTTGAACAGACTCATGCGCGTATCTCACTTGGCACAATGGAAGAGATGCAGCAGGCGGTGGAAGTGTTTAAGAAAATCCTCGAAACCTAGGGTTTTCAACCGCTGTTTGGGGTATCCCAGGAGTGCGCTGGTTCGACCAGCGCACTCCTTCCTTTAGCCATTAACCGAAATCTGTGAATATCCACACTGCGCCGATGCACTCGCGCTCGCCGTGCCTACGTTTAGTCGGTCTCCGCCAACACTGCTAACAGGCGAACCTGCCTCGGAGACTTACGCTTGACACAGGGACGACCAGCACCCAAACTTTGGGCGTCAAGTAGCCGGTCGATGATGGCCGAGTTGGATTATTGAGGGAGAAACCTATGTCACTGTCACGTCGCGCATTCGTTCGGACCCTTGGCGTTGGTAGCGCGGGTGCGCTGTCTACGCCCTGGATTCTCGGTCGAAGTGGTGAAGCCTTGAATTGGACACCGGATCCATTCGAAGCAGTCCTGCAAGCCTCCACTCAGCAGGAGGTGATCAAAATTAGCGGTAACGAAAACGCTCGCGGTCCGGGCGAGGCGGCCGTCGACGCAATGGTGAAGCTGATTAGAGACAACGTCGGGCGTTACCACTTTAATCTGGCACGTGAAGAACTCCCGGAAGCCATCGCTAGAAATCTTGGCTACGGACTCACGGCGGAGAATGTTCTGATCTCAACCGGTTCGGGCGCGATTCTGACTGCAGGGGTGCGCGCCTACGTTTCGGAGAGTAGGCCCCTCGTTAACGGTGCCCCCTCATTCGGAAGTCCAAACCGGACCGCGAGTCAGATCGGCGCGAGCATTCGTGAGGTTCCGGTCGATGCCAATCTAAGACTCGACCTTGACGGGATGGCCGAGGCCGCTATCGGTGCTGGACTCGTCTTTCTGTGCAATCCCAACAACCCGACGGCAACTGCGCATTCGCTAGCTGACGTAACAGCCTTCATCGAACGGGTCAAGGCGAGTTCACCTGACACAGCGATCCTCGTCGACGAGGCCTACATCGAATACGCGACCGACGCAAACGTTGAGACAGCTACCACCCAAGCCTTGGAACACGACAATGTCTTCGTCGCGAGAACATTCTCGAAGGGTTACGGTATGGCCGGCTTACGCCTCGGCTATGCGGCCGCGCGACCGGCGACCCTCGCGAAGCTCAACGCGGCCTGGGGTTTAGGAAGCGTGAATATCTTGACTGCCTCAGCCGCGATCGCGTCGCTGAATGACCCTGATCGCATGCTCAACGAACGCGAAGAAAACCGTCGCGTGCGGAATTTCACCAGAAGAGCGTTTGAGGAGATGGGCTACGAGACCACTGACTCGCAAACCAATTTCCTGTTCGTGAATGTGCGCCAACCGGCTGCCGAGTTTCGCGATGCGGCCCTCGACCAAGGCGTCCAGGTGGGACGAGATTTCCCCCCGATGGAACAGACACATGCGCGGATCTCGCTTGGCACCATGGAAGAAATGGAGCGGGCCGTCGAGGTATTCAGAAGGATCCTCGAAACTTAGGGATGTCAATCGGCAGCTGGAGTGTTCCAGGAGTGCGCTGGTTCAGCCAGCGCACTCTTTCATCGATGTAAAGACCGCGCTGACGCCATGGACATTTCTCGACGGAAGTTTCTCAGGGTCTCGGCGGCCGGTAGTTTTGCTCTGAGTACCCTAGGATTTGACCTACGTCCCGCCTACGCGGCTGTTCGTCAACTCAAGATCAGAAACGCCAGAGAATATCGTACG
Organism: Vicinamibacterales bacterium; assembly: GCA_036012125.1. Classification (NCBI taxonomy): domain Bacteria; kingdom Pseudomonadati; phylum Acidobacteriota; class Vicinamibacteria; order Vicinamibacterales; species Vicinamibacterales bacterium. Next base: position 28,809 of record DASCOS010000020.1, read on the forward strand.
GTCTGCCCTTACTGCGCGGTTGGCTGTGGAACCATCGCCTACGTGCACGGTAGTGGTGGCCTCAACACAACGCCAACCGTCATCCACGTAGAGGGAGACCCCGATAACCCGATCAACGGTGGCACGCTGTGCCCCAAGGGCGCCTCGCAAATGCAGCTCGCAATCAGTCCTCGGTTGCGGAAATCACCAATGTTTCGTGACGCACGCTCCTCAGAATGGCGCGAGATTTCGTGGGACGAAGCAATGAGCTGGTTTGCGAGAAAATTCAAGGAAACCCGAGACGCTAGTTTCGTTGAGCGTGATGAACTTGGCCGGACCGTCAACCGATGTGAAGGACTAGCTTGGGTTGGTAGTGCAACCGTAGCCAATGAGGATGCCTACCTCATTACGAAAACGATGCGTGCAATGGGCCTTGTTTATATCGACCATCAGGCCCGCATATGACATAGCCCCACGGTGGCCAGTCTGGCCGCCACGTTTGGTCGAGGTGCGATGACCAATCACTGGAAGGACATCAAGAACGCTGATGTTGTTCTAGTGATGGGAGCCAATCCTGCCGAAAATCATCCTTGCGGATTCAAATGGGCCCTCGAAGCTCGAAATACTCGAGGCGCCAAGTTAGTAACCGTTGATCCGCGTTTCACCCGAACCTCAGCCGTAGCGGACGACCATCTACAAATTCGGCCCGGGTCTGACATTGCGCTGTTGGGCGGTCTCCTCAGACATATCCTGACACACGACCTACATCATGCTGATTATGTGCGCGAGCATACCAATGCCTCCTTTATCGTCAGCGAACGCTTTTCATTCGAAGATGGACTGTTCTCGGGATTCGATGAGGCAACCAAGGAATATGACGCTACCGCGTGGGAGTACGACCGAGACCCTGATGGCTACGCTCGTCGCGATACGACCCTAGAACACCCGCGCTGTGTCTTTCAACTTCTCAAACGTCATTACGACCGATACACGCCAGAGCTTGTTGCCCAAATCACTGGCTGCTCTGAAAAAGACTTCCTGCGAATCGCCGATGTTATTTGTTCGACCGGTAGAGCTGACCGAGTTGGAACGATTATGTATGCAGTGGGCTGGACGATGCACACGGTAGGAAGTCAAATCATTCGGACGGCAGCGATTGTCCAGCTCCTTCTTGGCAACATAGGCCGACCGGGCGGCGGGATCAACGCACTGCGCGGTCATGCCAACGTGCAAGGAGCAACTGACCACGCAATCGTCGCCGGCATTCTACCTGGCTATTTGAAGGTTCCTCAGCCGGCACAGGTATCGCTGGCGGACCACCTAAGGGATTCAACGCCTCGACCTTTGGTTCGTAACACAGCAAATTACTGGGGCAACTATCCTAAATTCCTTGTATCCCAACTCAAGGCTTGGTTTGGTGACCGTGCGCAAGCCGACAACGAGTTCGGCTACCACTATCTCGGCAAAACCGACAAGGACGCCAGCTGGTTGTCAATCTGGGATCAGGCGCACCAGGGTAAGCTCGAAGGCTTCGTTGCATTGGGATTCAATCCGCTCCTAGCCGGCCCAGACGTTTCGCGATTACTCGAGTCGATGACAAAACTGAAATGGAAAGTCGTCATTGACCCGTTTATGCTCGATAGTGCGGAGTTCTGGAAAGCGCCCGGGATGGAGCCGTCAGAGATCGACACCGAGGTGCTGTATCTACCAACTACACATTGGATTGAACGGGACGGTTCGTTCACAAACAGTGGACGCTGGGCGCAATGGAAAGAAAAGGCCATCGACCCGCCAATTGGCGTCCGCTCAGACACCTGGATCCTCTCGGAACTCTTCTGGCGGGTAAAAGAACTCTACACAACAGAGGGTGGAGCCTTCGACGAACCTATTCAGGCGCTAACGTGGAACTACCTGAACCCACGCGAGCCGACACTGACCGAGCTGGCTCAGGAAATCAACGGTTCGGACCTTCCTAGCGGACGGCGCCTCTCGTCCTTCGGGGAACTGAAGGACGACGGATCGACCGCCTCAGGTAACTGGCTCTACTCTGGCAGCTACCCTGAAGAAGGCAACCAGATGGACCGCCGGGTGAACGATGACCCTACTGGTCTGGGCATGCACCATGGCTGGGCGTGGAGTTGGCCACTCAATCGTCGCGTACTTTACAACCGCGCTTCGGCCGACCGAGAAGGGGTCCCTTGGGACCGTGGGCGCTCGGGTATCGCTTGGACTGGCCGCGAGTGGATCGGCGATGTGCCAGACTACGGACCTACCACCCGGCCTGATGCGATGGGGGCGTTCATCATGACTGAAGAAGGCGTGGCCCGTCTGTTCAGTCCCCTGCTGAAAGATGGTCCGATTCCGGAACACTACGAACCGGTTGAAAGTCCAACGGTCAACATTCTCCACGAGAACGTACCAATTAATCCGGTATTACGCTGGTACAACGGGGTCCAGGAAACCTTGGCACAAGAAAGCGAACGTAAAAGCTATCCTTATCCGTGCACCATCTATCGCGTTGTCGAGCGTGAGCACTTTGTCACCAGCAACGTGCCGTACCTGGTCGAGGCGATGCCAGATTTCTTCGTAGAAGTGCCGGAGGGGTTAGCGACCGAAAAGGGAATTGAGAATGGCGGACAAGTAAGAGTCTGGTCGAAGCGTGGCGAAGTTCAGGGCACCGCTATCGTGACGAAGCGAATCCAGCCACTAACGGTAAACGGTCAGACGGTCTGGACGATCGGAGTGCCGGTACATTGGGGTTTCGTTGGGATTACCCAAGGATCCATGGCTAATGAATTGACTCCGTTTATTGGTGATGCCAATACGAGTTGTCCAGAATTCAAAGCGTTTCTGGTGAACGTTGAAGCAGTATAAGAACCTGGTGACTGTCAATGGCAGATCTAAGCTGGGCACAATGCTTCCCACAATCACGTCGAACACTTCTTGAGGTTAGGAAGTTAATAGGGCTATGAGTACGTTATCGCTCAAACGTGTGTCAGCCAGTTCTTCGCCAGCACCAGGAATTCGTTCTACGCCGGAGTACGCAAAACTCGTTGACATTGGAAGCTGTATCGGCTGCAAAGGGTGTGAGGTTGCATGTAAGGAGTGGAACGATTTAAAGGTTGAACCAACTGCCAACTTCGGAAGTTACCAGAGCCATAAAGACCTTTCTGCACACACCTGGCTATTAATGCGTTTCGATGAAGTCGAGATGAGTGGACGGTTACAGTGGCTCATTAAGAAGGACGCGTGTCTCCACTGCGAAGAGCCAGGCTGCCTTTACGCCTGTCCTGCCCCAGGAGCGATCGTCCAGTATGAGAACGGCATCGTCGACATCAATCAAGACCAATGCATCGGCTGCCAGTTCTGTGTTACCGGCTGTCCCTTCGATATCCCTCGGTTCGACAAGGAAACAAAGAAGGTCTACAAATGCAACATGTGTGTTGACCGTGTAGAAGCCGGTCTCGAGCCAGCGTGCGTGAAGACCTGCCCTACCCACGCCATCTCATGGGGCAGCAAGGAGGACATGCTCTCACTCGCCGAGCACAAAGTTGAACTGCTGAAGGAGCGTGGATTCGATAACCCAGTGACCTACAATCCCGCCGGTGTTGGCGGGACCCACATGATGTATGTAGTGCCCCACGGGGATCATTTGGCAGACTACCGGCTTCCATCAGACCCGACAGCCAGCCCACTGGCTCTCACCGGGTTGGGGATTCTGAAGCGAATTGGTTCCTACCTACTGGGATTTGGAGTTCTGTCGACGCTTGTGCACTATCTGACAATCGGTCCGCAGGACGCCGAGGACACCACTACGCATGCCAACACCTGAGCTCGGGGGGTTAATTCATCGCTTCAGCGCCATCCAACGCCTTATTCACTGGGCTGTGGGAATAAGTTTCACACTCCTCTTGCTCACCGGCCTTGCGTTTTCATATCCGTCCCTTTTCTGGCTCACAAATCTGTTGGGCGGTGGACCCATGGCTAGGGTGGCGCACCCTTGGGTAGGCCTTATCTTCAGCGTTTCGATGGCCGCAACTTTCCTGATGTGGGTGCGTGATATGACCCTTGCTGCAATCGACTGGCGTTGGCTGAGAGCAATTCACTCCTACGCCCGACATCAGACAGCGGATATACCCCCAGCGGGTAAATACAATGGTGGGCAGAAGCTATTTTTCTGGGCACAGACCGTGCTCGGCGTAATATTTCTGATCAGTGGACTCGCATTATGGTTCCCGGAGACTGTCGCTACAGTGGTTCCAAATGCATCGCTCCTACTTGCTTCGATGCGTCTCGTGCATTACGCCGCCACGCTTGCCGGGGGGCTCCTGCTTACACTGCACGTCTACCTGGGAATATTTGCATTTCCCGGCACGGCGCAAGGAATGATCGACGGAAAGGTTACCAGCGCCTGGGCAAACCTGCATCACCCGGCGTGGCAACCCAACAAACACCCGACGCACACGCCAGAAAATGCCGACTAGCGTTGAATGGGGTGGCCCGTTGTGGCAAGCCCGCCGCAATCGTGCGGTAACTCTTCAAACCGCACGCCCCCACGCTGCAGACTTACTTGACAGCTATCTCGGAGTGCTCGACTGCCAGGAACCAGTGTATAAGACCTCAAGGGACGCCCGTTGGCCCGATCTGTATAACTCCGAAAGCAACACACCGCCGAGACTGAGCTTGGAGCGACTCCCCTATGAATCACTCGCGCAACCTTTTAGTGAATTCGTTCACGAGGTCAAGAAAATCATGCCGGAAGCGTTAACCCAAGCCGCCAGGGCACTCGACACAGGCAACCTTACCGTGAACGCTGAAGTCTTGCAGAAGACCGCCCTGCAGCAACCTTTCAGCGCTAGTATTCAAAGTCTCCAGCTCGATGTGACGGCGCTGCAATTCTTTGGCCGTGCATTTCTCGAGCCGATCGTTGAATCCATGGCCCACCACCAGGATAGGCCTCTACACCAAGCAGCTGCGACTGTCTGCCCCCTGTGCAACTGGCCGCCACAGTTTGCTACCCTTCAAGACGAAACGGAAATCCAGGGACGTCGCTCACTGGTTTGCGCCCTGTGCTCAGTCGCGTGGTCATTCCCACGAACGGTCTGTATCAAATGCGGAGAGGCTAACGCAGAGAATCTCCATTATCACGTAGCCGATAGCCTGCCCTACATGCGGGTCGAGGCCTGCAACTCATGTTATACCTACATCAAAGTCGCCGACCTACGCACAGAGGGCCTTCTGGCCCCTGTCGTCGATGAGCTCGCATCAGTTGAACTCGATCTCTGGTGCAAGGAGCAAGGACTCACCAAGTTCCAACCCAATCTCCTTGGAATGTAGCTCGGTCGCCCACCACCTCCGACCTAGATGGGTGAAACGGCATGGATTGTCTTGAGCACATCAAGGTAAGCGTGTCTGACGCGTACGATTTGGAAGCCAGCGCGCACCACGTTCCCCACAGTATCTCGGCTAATTTCTGGACCGATGAGCCGGGCGACCGGATTCATGAGGTGCAGTAAGCAGTTAAACGGAAAATAGCCACTGCCCGTGTGTTCGAACATCCTCAGCTCGCCACCCGGCTTGAGCACTCCCCGTAGCACCTCAAGGCCTCTCACAGGATTCGGCACGGAGCAGAAAGTACAGGAGGTGAAAACCTGATCGAAGGTGCCGGGTGCAAAGTCTATGTCGTGCACATCAAGCTGTCTCAACTCTAATCGACCGCGATACATACTAGCTTTCGACGTAGCTCTGGCTAGCATCCGATCGCTGATGTCAATGCCAATGATGTCTCTATTCGGGGGAAAACTAGGAATATCAAGACCAGTGCCGACACCGACAAACAATACCTTTCCTTGCATTGCACGAAAGAATTCCTGCTTCACAGGCGCCCAGCGCCGTTCAGCCCCATAAGATTGAAAAAGGTTTAAAGAAGACGAAGCGCGATCCCATTTCTTCTTCGTACGTAAATCCATCACGATCGCTCACGCTGTAGGAGCGCATCGGCCATCCAAGTAAGCGTGTAAATCACTAATCCGACCAGCGCGCCAAGGAAACCGGCCGTTACCTCTGCAAGAGGCTCCTGGGACCCAAGCATCACGATTCCCATGCCTGTAAGCATCCCAGTGATCATGGCCGGCATATGCAACTCCATCATCCCGAAACATAATCCAAAAGCGATGATGCCGATAGCCGCGACGGTCATCCCAAGCAGCATCCCGGCAACCATCGAGACAAGCATCGACCATTCCATGCTAACCAAGGCCGTCACTGCAGTGCCAGAGGCAATGCCCACCGTGACGCTACAGCTAACATCCCCAAGAATAAAATACGGTCGAGTTTCCATGATTTAGAGACCAAGAAGCTGCGAGCTAGCGACATCGCCTACCTCATGTTACAGTGACCGCCGGCTTGCTGCCACGAAGAACGGTGTCACTCGCTGAAGCAGGATTCCGAGTAACCACAATGAATCCGAGGAGGTCGTGATGGTCCGCTTTCAGATCGCTGGTGTCGGTCGCCTAGTCCTTCCGTTTGCATTAACCCTAGTGCTGCCTTTCACTTCTAATGCTCAGCGCAATGGCCAGCCGGCAACTGACCAACTTGGCCAAGAGGATATCTGGGGTAATCCGACGTTCGTTGGCGGTGTGACCAACGGAGGTGCAGCCGGCCACAGCATTTGGTGACCGCCCCAAGGGGCGCTGGAGCGCGTCCATGGTCGGTTGTTTGTTGCAGGTAACGGTAATGGCCGAGTCGAAGTCTTTGACCTAAATAATGACGGTACACTCGCTCAACCAACCGCAACCTATATCCTCGGCAAACCGAGTGAACACGCCCGCCGAACCCACTCCGATGCATGGAGCGAGAGTCAAACCGAATTTCCCGGCGCACTCGCTGTCGAACATACCAACCAACGCCTCTTTCTTGTGGACAATACCACCGGGCAAAGTCTGCCTGGCAGAGGCAGCCAAATCATGGTCTTTGACATTCATCCAGACCGGATTGAAACGGGTGCAGATGTCCTGTTTATCCTTGGCCAACCCGATGCCAATACAAAGACATCAGGATTAGCCGCTAACCACGTTGGTAGACGGCTCGGCGTGGCAGTGGATGAAGCTAATCAGCGCTTGTTCGTAAGCGACGGATCGAATAATCGGGTCCTCGTGTTCAACATCGCACCAGGTCGAATTGCCACCGGCATGGCAGCCTCATTCGTCATGGGCCAAGAGGATTTCACATCGCGGGAACCTGGCTTGAGCAGACGCCGCATGAGTCGACCCGGTTCACTGGCCTTCTCTCCGAAGGACGAACGTCTGTTTGTCTCGGACAACGGAAATAGTCGGGTCCTAGTATTCGACGTTGCTCCTGATCGCCTTAGGACGTTCTCAGCAGCCACAGACGTGATGGGCCAGCCGGATTTCGAGACAGCCTCCCCACGAACTGATATGCGCGGATTCGCGACTGGTGGGCTGGCATACGACGATAAAACCTCACGCCTCTTTATCGCTGAGCAAGTCTCTCGAATCGAGCACATGCGCATTACCGTTTATGACGTAAGCCCTGGGGCTCCCCTACGCGAGGCCACCCCGTTGGCGGTCCTCGGTAAACCGGGTTTCGGTGCCTACGATCCCGTTGTTTCGAGAGCGCAGTCCGTCTGGCCCAGACTCGGCTCCGCATCAATCGATTCTGAACGGCAACTCCTCGTCGCGACCGAAGGCTATCCCGGCGGAAACCGTGCCATCATTTGGGACATCTCGCCTGACCAACTGCGCACCGGCATGCCTGCCGTGGAGGTTGTGGGCCATCTGGACGACGAGGGCCACACGGACTTTGAACGGCGCTCAGCAAACGACCGTGCCACTCCAAAAAACATCTACCCGAGGGATGTCGCATTGGACCCGGTGGATCACCGCTTGTTCGCAATTGACCAGTACAACAATCGTGTTGTGGTCTGGCAGCTCGATCGCCAGAATCGCGTAAAGGACCGCGACGCGCGTTGGGTCCTCGGTCAACCTGACCTCTACTCCGGAGAGCTCTATCCAATTGGACCTACGACGATCAAGATTCCTCTCGCTGTCACCTACGATACGCATCATAAGCGGGTTTTTGTGAGTGACGGCTGGGGCAACCGAATCCTTGTTTTTGATGCTGACCCCGCAAGATTACGAAGTGGCGCCGAAGCGATTGCGGTCCTGGGACAGCCAGACTTCACTAGCATCATCCCAGCAACCACGCAGGCCGGGATCAACCTCGACACCCGCGTAGGCACCGGCATCACACCGACACGTCCTCGTGGTACAGGCTTAACCTACGACCCTGTTCACGACCGACTGTTCGTCTCTGACGGTGGAAACCATCGGGTGCTAGGCTTCGACGTGGCTCCCAACCTACTGCGAAATGGCATGGCGGCCTCTGTTGTGCTCGGACAGCCGGACTTCACAACACGTGGCTCGAACTCAACGTTAACGGGGCTGTATCAACCGGCTGCCCTGCTCTATGAATCAAAACAACAGCGACTATTTGTTGCCGACGGCAACAATAACCGGGTTCTCGTGTTTGACGCACAGCCAGACATGCTCGTGAATGGCGCTGAGCCAACGGTGGTCATCGGTCAGCCGGACTTCAATACGTTCGAGGCTGGCCGTTCCCAAAGTCTCATTGATGGCCCGGACGGACTGGCCTATGACTACGTTAACGACAGACTCTTTCTGTCAGACCACGGCAGTGATCGGATCCTACTCTTCGATGCCCATCCTTCACGTCTCGACAATGGTCCGGAGGCTCAGCACGTCATCGGTCAACCCGATTTCGATACACGGCAACTCGGACCCGTACGGGCTAATGAACTTTGGGACCCACGCGGTCTTACGTTCGACAGTGAGCATCAACGGCTCTATATCTCACAAGGTTTTGCGTCAAATATCATGATCCATGATTTAGCTCGTTCGACCTACGAGAGCCTCCTTCCAGAATCGGGCATCCAAAACTATCAGTCTGGCAGTGCTGATACTGAACTGGTAACGCAACGCGGTTCGGCCGTAGCAACGGGCCCGTCAAACCTAGGTGGTGGAGTCCTGATGTTGACTCAGATGGAAACGTTATTCGATGAACTCTCACAGCGAGAAAGTCGCATACTGATCAGTGAAACTGGTCTGAGTGCACCACCACTCACGGACCGAGCCACGGCGTTTGCCGACGGGCGACAGGGGCGGTCCACCATCCTGAACCTGTCAAATCCCAGCAATGAGCCAGTAACCGTATCGCTTGTGTTTCGTGACTCTAGCGGATTGCCAGTGAAGGACCAGGTCGAACGCCAGCTCGCTGCCGGCGGTAGTGCTGTCTGGGCACTCGACGGACTCGGCGCATCTGGACCCGGCACGGTGGAATTAAACGCGAGCGCGCCGATAGCGATGGTCGCAACGCGTATTACTTTAAACGACCGGAATGAAAAGATCGTTACTACCGCACCTGTCGCCTACGGCCAGAGCTCGTATGGAGGCGGAACCATAACTCTTCCGCGCTATGAATTTGATGGCGACGTCACAACAGAGATCGTCATCGTAAACCCGAGTGATGATTCGTTGAGGGGTCGGCTGACCTTCTTCGCCTTCAGTGGTGAACCGGTCACCATCGGTGGAACAAGTGAAGTGCCACTGAACATTCCTGGTCACGGCACTTTTGTGTGGAATTTTGACGGCTCTAGCGATGTTAACGAAAAGGGCTTCGCAATGGTTGAAGCGCTTTCAGGACATCCATTGGCTAGTGCCATCTTGCACATATTCAAAGGGGAGACCGTGATTTCTGAGCGGACCATGGTCGGAAACAGTACTCAGCAGGCCTGGTTTCCGATTGACACGTATCCAAGCGTTGCGCGTCACGGTAAAACAAGCTTTCGGCTCACACTGACTAACGGCACCGAAGGCACTGCCGATGTGCGGCTGCTTGTGTATGACGAGGATGGCACTCTACTGGACCGCTCTTATCAAATTCTACCTGCGGGTCGACAGGTAGAGTTCTCGCACGTGGACCTCGCCGACCGAGGCCTGTTCAGGGGCAGCATCCGCGTCGCAAGTGATATTCCAATTGCAGTCAGCGCGGATCAGCAAACCGTCAACGTGCGGAATGAGACGATTGTGGCTACGGTGCCATCCATGACACGCGCCTTTAGTGGGCAAGGCCTCGGCGCCGTGGTTTTCCCAGTCTACACGGACGGTCCTAATCAAGGCACGCAGCTCTTTCTCCTGAATCGCGGCGATTCAGAGCGCACGACATTCCGCTTTCACGGGCCCAGTGGAGAAGACTTGAGCGTTCTTCTTCGCTGACACTACCGAGGCACGATGCCTCTAGTGCCCTAACCCAAGCCGGACAATGATGCCGAAAGTCAGAGTCGTTTCACTGTTGTTGCTTTCCATATCTTTGGTCGCAAGCTGTGCCACGTCCCCGTCAACCGTAGAACTGGCTATGACTGTGGAGCGTGACGGCGGACGAGTTCATATTGATGGAAACACGGATTTACCCGATGATGCGATACTGGCGTTCGAAGCGCGTCATGAAGATTACGAAATCGATCCGGAAACGCCAATCGATATGCTTCTTGCTGAAGGCCTGACGACGGTATCCAATGGTGAGTTTCAGGTTGAGGTTAATATATCGTCCTTCGAACCTGGCGAGATTAAAATCTGGGTTGCTTTCCAAATGAGGTTCATTAACAGTAATCGGAAACAGCCGCGTCCGGTGATTCGTCAGTTTGGCGACCGCGGAGAATTACTCCAAGGTGACAATGTGACCGACCACGGCGAGGGCGGCAAGCGCGTGGAACTCAGCCAAACCATCCATTGGTAACCAAACCAACACATTACCTTCAAGGAGAACACAATCATGGCCGCCACGGAATGGGCCTGGCGCGTCTTGTCGGCAGGGATCCTGTTTTGCACCACAGCGTGTCAACCGATGGCTGATGTTCCATTAAGCCAAAACGAGCTCACTAGTAGCACTGAAGACGCGAAGTCCTTCCAAGACGACGTTGAGTTCTTAGAGCGTCATATGGAACTCGTAATTCTGCGTCGAGCTGACAGTCGTGCGCAGGTAGTAGTAGCGCCCCACTGGCAGGGCCGTGTCATGACTAGCACCGCTAACAGTGACAACGGCATCGGTTACGGTTGGATTAACGAAGCGCTCATTGCATCTGGTGAATTGCAGCCCCACATAAATGCCGTCGGTGGCGAAGACCGATTCTGGCTCGGCCCTGAGGGCGGACAGTTTTCAATCTTTTTTAAGAACGGTGATCCATTCGACCTCGAGCACTGGCAGGCACCGCCAGCTCTCGACACTACCCCATACGAAGTCACGACACGCGATGACTCGCAAGTAGCATTCACTCATCACGTAACGCTGACAAACTATTCCGACAGCAGGTTTGACGTTCGCATCGACCGAGCCGTCCGTTTGGTGGAGCCGAGCGGTCTGGGCGTGGCAATACCACCGTCAGTCCAAAGTGTCGCCTACGAGTCAGAAAATACGATTACTAATGTTGGTCCCGATACCTGGGCACCTGACACAGGTCTGCTCTCTATCTGGATCCTTGGGATGTTCAAACACTCACCGAAGACCGTCGTCATCATACCGTTCAGGGCTGGCGCCGAGGACGATTTGGGACCGATAGTTAATGACGCCTATTTCGGCAAAGTGCCCGATGACCGGTTAACGATTAGAGATACCGTCCTGTTCTTTCGTGCCGATGGCGCCTATCGAAGTAAGATCGGACTGAGTCCGCAGCGGTCCACACCGGTACTCGGAAGCTACGACGCCACTAGACAGTTACTTACGGTTGTCCGATATGACTTACCCGAAGGCGCAACAGATTACGTCAACTCAATGTGGGAATTCCAGGATGAACCATATGCCGGTGACGCCGTTAACAGCTACAATGACGGACCGCCTTCACCAGGCGCGGCTGCGCTTGGGCCGTTCTACGAACTTGAAACCTCGTCACCCGCAGCGGCTCTCACGCCAGACCAATCACTTACTCACAAACATCAAACCTACCACTTTGAGGGCGCTGAGGCCTCACTCGAGCCGATTGTTCAAGAAGCGTTTGGAGTCAGCCTCAACACGATCGTGACTGCACTTCCGCAGTAACTTGTATTGTCAGACTCCCGTTATGAGAGCGGTATCGACACGTGGGCTTGACCCGTTCCGGCTTCCCTCAGCCATGGGTGCTGTGCACTCGGTTGCCCAGGCAAGCCAGTGGCTTCTGCAGTAGCATTTGGCAAGAAGATTAACATCGCCGAGTCATTAATGTCGGCATCGAAACCTGATCGTTGGTAGATGACACCTCGATCAGGAAGCAAGAGTTGACCCGAATCAATCTCTGCTTGTAACGTCTCCAGCCGCTCCGGGGTATCCGCGCCATCCTTGGTCAGTTGCAGGCTACGCGTAACGTAGGCTTCCATCTCTCGGTAATAACAAGTAACCGTAAAAGCGCGCACCGATGGATCGTCAGCAAGACAGGTGATGAGACCACCCCCCTCCTGGAGCGTCACGAGTTCGCCAGATTCTCCGAACCCCACCACTGCCACACCCTCACGCAGAGTTTCTGGAAGCGAACTGAGTGCTTCCTCGATTTGCTGCTCGGACGAAGGCGCACTTCGTTGCTCCCCAGCGATCACCGGCACCGTTGCGCCGAACAGCACGATCACAATCCCCCTCGTCATCAGATTACACATATTCCACTCCTAAAAAAATGACACTCATAGAGAGTCCGTAAGTGTTTATCCATGAAACAACCACACATCCTGATGCTCCTCGGCCGCCCCCTCCGGTGGTGCGGTCACAAGGCTCACACCAATTGTGACGCCAAAGCCGGTCAGAAAGCCGGGCCACATCTCATACAGTTCATAGAAGCTAGATTTAAACACAAGCACCCAGATGACAGCCGCAAGAAACCCAGAAATCATTCCAGTAATTGCGCCCGCGCGTGTGGTGCCACTCCAAAACAGCGAGCATACCACGACTGGCGTAAACGCCGACGCAAGCCCGGACCAAGCAAACAGTACGAACCAAAAAATAAGTCGGGTCTCCGTTAGGGCAAAGCCGAGCCCGACCAATCCGATGACTACCGTTGTGAGTTTGCCGTACAAGGCCAGTCGCCTTTGGTCAAGGTCGGGTCGAAACACTGGTTGCACTACATCACGCACCACAGCTGAAGACGCCAGAAGAAGGACTGAGTCCGCCGTCGACATGATGGCTGCCAGCACCACCACCAAGAATAAACCGGTGAAAAGCGCTGGAAACAGATCCGCGCTGAGTATCGGGAGCACCATTTCGGGATCCGAAAGGCCCGGCACCAAGACCCGGCCAGCCATTCCAGTCAGTACTGCTCCAAGGTCGAATACGATAATGCACACAACTGCGATCAAGCTTCCCGAGACAATCTCATTTTCCGATCGAGCAGCCATAAAGCGGGTTAATAGCTGCGGTGCACCCAAGAAAGCCATGCCGATCCCTGCGAAACTAACAGCACTGGCAACCCCACCAATGGATAGTCCGAGCGTGCCCATGGGCTCAAGAAGGACCGGGTCCGCGGCGCGTAGTGCCGTGACCATTGCTGACCAACCACCCGCCGCAGCAACACCGATAACCGGCAGAACAATTAGACCACCCAACATCAAAAGCCCTTGCAGTCCATCACTGTAAGCGACAGCCTTGAATCCACCGACCGTCGTGTAATAGAAGATGACCGCTGCACCAAGCAGCACGCCGCCGGTATAACCCGTGCCCAAAAACGCGTCAAACGCTTTCCCAGACGCCGTTAATTGAGCAGCCATATAAGTGGTGACCATGCTCACGATAATCACGACACCGATCAGTCGAAAGGTATGGCCCGAATCGCGAAAGCGGGATGTCAGATAATCCGTAACCGTGATCGAACCGTACCGGTCCGTATAACGCTTAAACGGCAGCGCGACGAAGCTCCAGGCAAGCGCAACTCCAAGCACCTCCCCTAGGACTACCCATAGGGCGTGGACACCGACTACATATCCCATACCCGTGAGTCCCAGCAGTAGCCAAGCACTCTCTCCTGTAGAGTTGGCGCTGAACGCGATAATCCAAGCCGGCAACCGTTTACCCGCTAGGTAGTAACCGGTGAGGCTCTTGGAATCCTTTGCTCCCCACGCCCCAATGGCAAGTAAAACGGCCAGATACAGGACCAACACTGAAATGATGGTGGTGGACGCCATAACTTAAGCGAGAAACGATGGTCTGGAAGTCTTACCGCGACGCTCTGAAAGACATCGATGACGGAGATAAAAGCGGAGTTCAATCAGCAGTCCGAGCCCTATAGCCGCGCTCAGTAACCCCCACGTAGTTAACGAAAGACCAGCGAACATAATCGGTCGCGCATCGTACCACATCCTGGATAGCAGTCATGGGCCTCCAGACCTGAACACTAATCAACTATTGAAGACACCCGGACTATGGCAAGGACGGTGGAAATTGACCATCATCGGCAGGTCGGGTAGCTGCCTGGCGCATTCGCTGATCGACGACAACTCTAAAACTTCCGCCTTGAACGGCTGCTTCCATACGCCTAATGATTGTGGCTTTAATCGCCCGTCGCGTGGCAGGAATAAGACAAAGGAAACCGGCGATGTCCGTAAGGATTCCAGGTGTCATCAATACGATGCCCGCTATGAGAATCAGCAGCCCATCAAAGATCGCACCACCCGGCAAGTGACCTGAGGCCATCTCTGTCTGAATCTGCCGAACCACCCCTACACCTTGTCGGCCAGCAAGCGAGGCACCCAGCACCCCGGTCGCAACGATGAGCAGTAAAGTGTTTATTGTGCCGATCTGCCGTCCGACTTCAATTAATAGCGCTAGCTCGGTCGCGGGCACCACTATGAACAACATCAACAACTTGACCATTGGCTCCATCCTCGCACATTCTTAGGTAGTTATGCGAATCATGCCGTCCAGATCAGTAAACCAGATAAGTCCGGCACAAAGATTAACGCCGATCAATATCCTTTCCAAACAGCACCTGCATAGACTCCTGAGTGGTGCAGTCGCAGTCCTCGGATTACTTTCTCTGGCGACCGCCCAGTCGGACACCAAGATATTAATCGCCCACCGTGGTGCCTCTGCATACGCGCCGGAACATACCTTGGCAGCCTATCGACTCGCAATTGAGCAGGGTGCTGACTATGTTGAACAGGACCTGGGTGTCACGCGTGATGGCGTACTAGTCTGCCTCCATGACGACAGCCTTGAACGCACGACCAATGTCCGAGAAATCTTTCCTGGGCGATTCGTTGAGGAGCAGGTCAATGGGCGAACCCGCCAGCGATGGCGTGTTCGTGACCTAACATTGTCGGAAATAAAACAACTTGATGCCGGTAGTTGGTTCGGTGCGGAGTTTGCAGGCTCTCAAGTGCCGACATGGCAGGAAGCGATCGACCTCATCCGCGGTTCCGCCGGACTGTTTCCAGAGTTAAAGTCGCCGGATAATTACAGGTCACTTGGCATTGACATGCCTAGTCTGGTTATCGACCTTCTCCGGCGGAATGGACTCGACACTGCGGGCGCAGACGATGACACCCCCGTTATTTTACAATCGTTCGACGACGCCAGCCTGCGCCGTCTTGCCGACGCATTACCAACGTTGCCTCGAGTGTTTCTGATCGGCACCTCCGACCGACCCACCCTGATAACGGACACCCGCTTGCGTGAAATTGCAACATTCGCGACCGGCATCGGGCCAGCCAAGGAACTTCTCCTAGCACAACCCGACCTCGTCAGGCGCGCTCACGCCCTTGGACTGACCGTAACGCCCTATACGTTTCGCTCCTCCACCAGCAACAGCTTCGAGAGTCTCGAGACGGAAATGCGACACTTCCTGTTTACACTCGGCGTTGATGCATTGTTCACGGATAATCCAGACCGATTCCCACGTCAGCCCTAGATGAAGTTACCCCTCGCCTTCCCTGCTCATCTGTAAGGAGTAAGCAACGACACCCACACACGCTGCGACACCGGTCAGCGATTATAATGCAGCAACACGACATTTTCACTGGGCATTGATGACAGTGCGCCGGGCTCCCTTTTACTGCTACCGGAGGTGCTTCATGTTTAGACTTACATTCCTCATTCTGGTCATCACCCTTGCCCTAGGCAAGCCTGCAACAAGCCAAACGACTGCCGCTGAAGACGCACAGGCGGTTATAGACGCTGTTCAAATCCAACTGCAATGGCTTGGCAACCGCAATGTGGATGCTCTCGCCACGACCTTCACAGACCACGCGGTTATCGTCGTGAGCCGCCAGCTCGACGATGGAGCCACCAATTCTGTTACCCCGGTCGCCGAATGGCTGGACCGCACTCGTGCCAATCAGGACGCTGCCCCGTTTGAAGAACGGATATCGAACATCCAAGTAACTATAGACAGCGGTCAACTGGCTCACCTACGTGCTGATTTCGCCATTATCGTTGACGGTGTTACCAGGTCATCCGGAAAAGATCATTTCATCTTGATTAAGGAGCCCGATGGCTGGAAGGTCGCTCTTCTTGGGTACACAAACATTTCATCATCTCAATAGACGTCCGGCTCAACCTTAATCGCCAATCAGGAAACAGGCACACCCAAAATCGGTAAAACAATGAACTGAACCAGCACCGTTAGAATGCAAATACCTACAAGGTTCAACCAAAGACCAGCTCGACGCATAGCCGTAACCGATACATGCCCAGAGCCAAACACGATTGCATTCGGCGGCGTAGCCACTGGTAGCATGAACGCCCAAGATGCGGCGAATGCAGCCGGAACGATAAGCAGATAGGGGTGCACCCCAAGGCCAGGGGCGACACCTCCGATAATCGGAATAAACGTCGCTGCCGTCGCTGTATTACTTGTCAGTTCAGTTAGAAAGATTATCAGAGTGGTAACAAGAATGATCAGCACCCAACTGGGTAATCCTTGCCACGTTGCCGCCTGATGACCAAGAAATTCCCCAACACCATTTCTTTGGATCGCCACGGCGAGACTCATTCCACCACCAAAGAGCAATAAGATACCCCAGGGTAGTGCTTTCATATCACGCCACTGCATCAACGCTCTGCCAGTATGTGATCGCGCTGGAATCAAGAAAAGACTCAACGCGGCAGTCAGCGAAATCCCCGCGTCCGTTAAACCTGCCAACAGTCGTACACCGCCAACCTCGACACCGGTCAGCCAAGAACGTCCCATCCAAGCAATCGCAGCAAGTCCAAATACAACCAATGTTGCCCGCTCAGCCCAACTCAGCTCTGGTAGCGCTGCATACGCTTCCCTGATGACATCCGTTCCTCCTACTGAAGGGGCTGAAATCGGAAACAAGTGTCGAGTAAGAAGCCACCAGGTGATTGGCAAAAACACGATTACCAGAGGCAGCCCCATCGCCATCCATTGTAAGAAAGTAATGTCGTGGTTGAGGGTGTCACGTATGTAGGACACCAGAAAAAGATTCGGCGGAGAGCCTATGATCGTACCCACGCCGCCTATGGATGCAGCATAAGCGATTCCCAGCATTAGACACACCGCCAGATGATCGGGCTTATCAGCCTGGCCAGAATCAGAATGATCAGAAATCATACCGATCACGCTGATCGCAATCGGTAACATCATGATTGCTGTCGCAGTATTCGAGAGCCACAGACTCAGACCAGCCGTGGCGATCATAAAACCTGCAACAATCCGTGGTGGGTCCGTGCCCACAATAGATAGAGTCACCAGTGCAATCCGCCGATGCAGCCGCCATCGTTGCATGGCTATTGACAAAATGAATCCACCCATGAAGAGAAAGATAAGATCGTGAGCGTACGGTGCCGCAACGTCTCGTATGGAGCCAGCACCAAAGAGCGGAAGAACAACGAGCGGCAGGAGGGCCGTCGCTGGAATATCGATCGCCTCAGTGAGCCACCAGAGGGCCATCCAAGTCGCAAGCGCCGCAGTAACCCGGCCTGCATGGGTAAATACGACGATTCCACCGTCCGAAACATAGGTATTTGGAAGAGCGAGGTATACAGCTAGCGCAACGATCGGGCCGCTGATCCGAGCAATACGTTGTAACGGTATGTGAGCGGTTACCTGCAAAGTAACCTCATTGCTCACTGGGTCGCCAGAACCGAAGGTGCTTACTCAAGAGGATGCCTCTTCGCACTATAGCACCGCCACTTTCACACGTCTGATAAGCGTGATATCGTGGAGGCCTGTCAGAAAGAAAGGTAAAGCATGCCCTTTGGTATAGGCCTCATGGAGCTCGTGGTCATCTTCTTCATCTTGCTCCTGATCTTCGGCGCGAAGCGCCTGTCTGGGATCGGACGCGGGATGGGGCAGGCCATTCGTGGCTTTAAGAGTGAGGTCAAGGACCCCGACACGCCAAAAGAAGAAGCTTAGACGCTAGACGGCACACTCAAGCACTTGTTACCAATTGCTTAGGTCGTCCTGTTGGCTGTGTCCACAAGACAAGCAGGTCACCTCCGCGACGGCTCAGCCGAGCCACATTCGGAGGTTCCCCCGGCTTGCCTAAGTTCTCCTCCCAACAACAGGCACGATTCAGCACCTCAGCCTCTATCGCTTGGGAACGTCTAGGGCAGCAAGGCGCTCAACGACCTGTGCACCGGCAGTCGGGGCATTCACTTCCTTATCGACGTAAAGGATGCGACCGTCACCACCGATGTAAAAGGTCCACCGTTGAGGGAGTTGACGCTCCGGCGACACCACACCGTAAGTACGTGCCACATCTCCATCAGGATTGCTTAACAGTGGAAAATCAGCTTCCAAGGATTCAGCGAATTTTCGATTTGTCTCAGCATCATCGACGCTGACCATGAAATAGTTCGCGTCGTACTCCCGAATAGCATCACCGTTCTCACGGAACGATTTGCACTCGGCCGTTCAACCGCCAGTGAAGGCCTTTGGAAACCAGGCTAACACGACAGTCCGACCTGTAAGATCACTAAGCGAATGCATTGCGCCATCTGATCCGATTAATGAAAATGGCGGCGCGGCATCGCCAGGACCTAACTCTTGAGCACTCGCGATAGTCACGGTGGCAAACATTCCAACCAGGACACACACGATGAGAAGGACTTTCATAACGTCAATACCCCCTAGCTCAACTTTGCCGATAACAAGCAAACCCATAAATCCCTATTTCCCACTTCCCCTAAACTCTTTCTTTATAATAACCCGCGACGGCTAATATTCTTGAACCTGTCAATGGTCAACCCGAAATAACCGCCTGGCACACCCTCTACATTAGGTCAGTCAGCGACAGGGACCGTGAACAGTACCAGGGCGAGAATAGCCAACACCATGCTTAGTTTTTCTCGATTTAGTAGAAAGCCTCGGATCACCGCGATTGGCTGTATTGCTTTCGGGCAGTTGGCCATTTTCTCTATCCTAATTTGGCTCCTTGGCGTCGAATCGAAGTCTCCGCCCCGACCTAGTCACTTAGACCGCACCGTACTGTCTCAGGACGACGGGCAAACCGGTGGTCCAATTGTATCGATCGCTGGTGACGGCTGGCGGTTGGTCGAACAGTTCTCCGCTCATCACGCACTGATTCTCAAAGTTGAAACCGAGAGGGTGTGGGCTACTAAGTCAATTACACAAGAGCTCATTGAGCCAGTCATCAGTTCTTATAACGAAGTACTTGTGTATTTCTATTTGACAACCGAAAAGAACAGCCTCCCCGTCCGTCGTGTTCAGTGGACCAAAGACAGCGGTTACATCGAAATGGACCTTCGGGAATAGCTAATGTCCGCATACAATGTCACCGTGTAATTGTTCTGATTCCTCATTGCCGCCACGTAGCATCACTATCGAGTGAGTTGTTCACATGAATCGATCTGAAATCATCGCCAAGCACCAACAGTTCCTCTTTCCGTCGGTTGCCACCTTCTATGCCGAACCGCTGCCGCTCACTCGTGGTGAGGGTAATTTTGTTTGGGATGTCGATGGAAAATGCTACCTCGATTTCTTTGGCGGCATCGTTACCGTCGGCATTGGTCACTGCCATCCCAAAGTGACAGCCAAAATCGCTCAGCAGGTTCGAACACTCCAACACACATCAACATTTTTTCCACATGAAGCAACTGTTCGACTAGCGGAGAAAATGGCTGAGATCGCGCCTGGAACACTGTCCAAGACCTATTTTACGAATAGTGGCACCGAAGCAGACGAAACCGCCGTACTGCTAGCCAGACTCCACACTGGCCGTACGGAAATCATCGCCCTTCGCCATGGCTATAGCGGTCGGTCGCAAACTGCAATGTCCCTAACAGCCCATGCAAACTGGCGACTAAGTCCGGTAACCGATTCAGGCGTGGTGCATGCCCACAACGCCTACTGCTATCGCTGTGCATTCGAAAAGACGTATCCCGAATGTAATCTGCTCTGTGCTCGCGACGTCGAAGAACTCATTAAAACTGCAACGTCGGGAAAAATCGCTGCCTTCATTGCAGAGCCGATCCAAGGGGTTGGCGGTTTCGTGACACCTCCTAAGGAATATTTTCTCGAGATTAGCTCGATCATTAGGGCGAACGGTGGATTGATCATCAGCGATGAAGTGCAGACTGGCTTTGGACGGACAGGTGACCATTGGTTCGGTATTGAACATTGGGGAATTGAACCAGACATCATCACCTGCGCTAAAGCCATGGCCAACGGTACACCAGTGGGGGCTACGGTTACTACGCCGGAAATCGCAGCTTCCATCAAAGGACCGCAGATCTCTACCTTTGGCGGCAACCCGGTTACAGCAGTCGCCGCTCTTGCAACGATTGAGGTTATCGAGGAAGAGGGTCTACTCGCCAACGCTTCCGCCATGGGTAGCGAGCTGGCCAAAGGCCTTAATCAACTCAAGACGACCCATGCGATCGTCGGCGACGTTCGCGGGAAAGGTCTAATGCAGGCAATCGAACTGATAAACGATGCTGAATCGAACGAACCGTCTCCGCTCGCTATGAATGCCCTGCTTGAGGCAACTCGGGAGCACGGCCTTCTCATTGGCAAAGGCGGCCTATTTGGTAATACGGTGCGACTTTCTCCACCACTGAACATCAACAAAGCCGACGTCGATGACGCCATCGATATACTCGACCGCTCACTGAGTGCCGTAGGCAAGACCATTGGAGCCAACGCTTAGAAGCCCCAGCCATCGCGACCCATTCGACTCACTCAATCTTCACCACTGAATCGACGGAGAAGTTCCTTAAGATCAACAGCCCTCTCACAATCAACTAAAGGCCAATCATTGTAAGGGTCCAGCAGTAACGCGTGAATGCCCGCAGCTCGGGCACCAACAACATCCGCCTCGTATAGATCTCCCACGTGAAGCGTGGTTTCGGCGCCGGCCCCGACGACTTCCAACGCATGCAAAAAAATCTTTGGATCCGGCTTTTCGTAGCCAACAACATGGGAATCGATCACTGCATCAAAAAACTCGCGTAGTCCTACGTCCCTCAAAAGTTCATTAACCGTGCCATCGGAATTGCTCACAACAACCAGTTGTAGGCCACGAGCGCGAAAGGCACTTAGGGCCTCAAGCGTACCAGGAATGATTGAACTCCAGAACTTAACCCGCCCAATTCGATCGAGCAAAGGCACCATATTATGTGCCAACGTAACTACTCCTTCCTCACCAACTGCCGGCGTCATCGGAGTTCGTAAGAGCATTTCCCGAATATAAAATTCAAAGGAGTCAATCGACTCAGTGGACCGAAGTCGAGGCAATGCCGCTGATACAACTGGCCGAGCGGCTGCTTCCGCTCG
The DNA here is from genome assembly GCA_036012125.1 of Vicinamibacterales bacterium. Taxonomy (NCBI): domain Bacteria; kingdom Pseudomonadati; phylum Acidobacteriota; class Vicinamibacteria; order Vicinamibacterales; species Vicinamibacterales bacterium. The sequence goes on from DASCOS010000020.1 coordinate 50,593, forward strand.
TCGTAAGTCGGAGAGATTACACGTAACTCCCTCGGTCTTAAGTGCAGAAGCAATGTAGTCGAGTTCCATCGCTACGATGGTATTCCCCGCATCAAGAAAGAGAGTCTTCAGCTGAGAATAAGGAAGAGGCGGCTCTAGCACAGCACTACCTTTGATCGGACCAGGCCCATCACACCAGCCCGCTAAAAGAACGACCACGATACATTGTGGCCCCTCGTATCAAAACGACTGGTATAATTTTAGCGTTACCAGGTCTTGTATCATACGACCCTAGGCGAGCTAAGACGACATGCGTACTCTTAACAACTTCATCGATGGACAGTGGCGCGAGCCTTCTGGCGCGACCTATTTACCCGACATTAATCCAGCTGACACTAAGGAAGTCGTCGCCGAATCACCCAGTTCTACAGCAGCCGAGGCCACAATGGCAGTGGAGGCCGCTGAACGAGCCTACCCAGACTGGCGCGCCACGCCAGCACCGCAGCGGGGCCAGCTTCTTTACCGTGTCCAACGCCGAATGGAGGTCCGTCGTCACGAACTTGCCGAAGTGCTGACACGCGAGGAGGGAAAAACTCTAACTGAGTCGAACGGAGAAATCCAGCGAGCTATCAACGTCGTAGAATTCTACGCTGGCGAAGGGCGCCGCCTACTCGGCGAGACTATCCCCTCTGAGCTGCCGAATAATTTTTGTTATACGGTCAGAGAACCGATTGGCCCTCTCGCTTTAATTACTCCTTGGAATTTTCCGGTGGCCATTCCGATCTGGAAGTTGGCACCCGCTATCGGCTGCGGGAATACGGTGGTCTTGAAGCCGGCCTCACTCACTCCGCTATCGGCTGGACTTATTGCAGATATTTTTTCTGAGTGCGACGCGCCTCCCGGCCTGATAAACGTGATTTACGGAAGAGGCCGAGAGGTAGGCGAGGCCCTACTCAACCATCCTGCGATCAAGGGAGTGTCCTTTACCGGTTCTAATGAGATCGGAACCAAGCTCTATAGCACAAGCGCTGTGAACGGAATTAAATGCCAGTGCGAAATGGGTGGTAAGAATCCGATCGTCATTCTTGATGATGCTGATCTCGAGTTGGCAACCAGCAGTGCTGTCCAGGGCGCCTACGGTTCAACTGGACAGCGCTGCACAGCGACCAGTCGCGCAATCGTGGTTGACTCAGTCGCTGACCATTTCATTGAGCAGCTTGAAGCTCGTGTTAATGCGCTCGTCGTTGGAAACGGACTCGACCCAGTGACCGATGTCGGTCCCTCGGTCGACCAGACCCAGCTAGACACAGTGCTTAACTACATTGGCATTGGACAGGATGAAGGTGCGAAACTTATTACAGGTGGCTTACGGCTTGCCGATGACGCTCACGATTGTGGTTATTTTGTTCAGCCCACGATTTTCGATCGAGTCACGTCCAATATGCGAATCGCCCAAGAAGAGATTTTCGGCCCAGTACTTTCCGTTTTACGCGTGCCTGACGCTGCATCCGCCCTAGTAGCGGCTAACGCCGTTCGGTATGGCCTCGCCGCCGCGATTTACACACAAGACGTCTCAAGAGCCTTCAAACTTGTCGACCAACTTGAAGCAGGCATCATTCATGTAAACTCCCCCACAGTCGGAGGGGAAGCACACATCCCATTTGGCGGCATGAAAGACACTGGCGTGGGCCTCAGAGAAATGGGCCGCGAGGCAATCAACTTCTTCACTGAGCTCAAGGTTGTCTACCTTGATTACACAGGTTCCGCTAGGAAAAGCAACCTCTACTAAAAGGCCAAGGTCTTTGGTCTCGGGAAAACAGTCTTCAACCTGCTTACCCACCGAGCGCTTCCATCACGATTTTTACGCCAGCACTCGCACCGATTCGAGTAGCACCCGCACGAGTCAGCGCTTTAAACGTCTCGAAGTCTCTTACCCCGCCTGCAGCCTTGACCCCAAGTGCATCACCAACGATAGCTCGCATGAGCGACACGTCGGCGATCGTTGCTCCGCCAGGCCCAAACCCAGTCGAGGTCTTCACAAAATCGGCTTTGGCCGCTTTGGCCAACTCACATGCAAGACGCTTCTCATTATCTGTCAACAACGCTGTTTCAATAATCACCTTACTTTGCGCATCACTATGGCGACAAAGCTCAACGACAGCCTCGATGTCGCGCTGGACTAATATACGATCTCCACTCTTCAGAGCACCCACATTGATCACCATGTCGATTTCTGAAGCTCCGTCGCCCAACGCGCGCTGAGCCTCATAACCCTTAACCTCAGGCGGGGTGGCGCCAAAAGGAAATCCCACGACGGAACACACGTTGATCGGTGTATCACCTAAGCGCCGGTGAGCGCGGACCACCCATGTTGGGTTCAGACATACAGCAGCAAAGCCATATTGCGCGGCTTCGTCGCACAAGGCGTCGATGTCGTGGTCCGTGGCGTCTGGCTTCAGCAGGGTATGATCGATTAGGCTCGCAACTTCCATTGGCACTCCCCCAGTCGCATGTAACCCAACTCGTGATGCTCCAGCCTCGATCACGCCACGTAGCCGTTCCGGACAACACTCTAGTGGCACATCGTGACAGTCGCAGCGCCTTACGGTAACCCCTTGCTTGGAGTATTTCATCGTTTCCTAACCGGAAAATTGTGATTACACTTTTATCTCTAAACGAAACAATCTCACCCTGAATATGGTAATCTTCGGCTTCGCTGGCTGATGCTATGAGTTCGCCACTCTCCAACAAACCCCTGTTTACCGCAGACCAGATCCATAAACGCGTTTGCGAACTCGCGCGCGATATTGACGCGGATCACAGGTATGACGAACCCTTGCACGTCGTCGTTACAATGAAAGGCAGCTTTATCTTCGCCGCCGACCTTATCAGAGCGATGCGTACACCAGTAACACTCGACTTCATTACTGTCCGGTCATACGCTGGTGGCGTAACTTCTGGCGAAATACAACTATTAAAAGACCTCGACTCTTCCATCGAGGGACGGCACGTTTTGATCGTCGAGGACATCGTTGACACGGGACGTACGCTGGACTATCTACAACACTTACTCCGAGCGAGAGCACCGAAAAGCCTCCGCACGGTATGCTTAACAAGGAAGCCGTCAAGGCGAGCGGTCAACTTGGCCGTCGAGTACGTCGGGTTCGAAATTGGCAATCACTTCGTCGTCGGCTACGGACTTGATCACAGCGAACAGCATAGACACTTAGACCACATCACCACCCTTGAAGAACCTAGTGCACCGCGTCGCTGACCTTCATCGCTAGCTGCCGAGCCTCTTCCAGAATCATTGTTTCGTCCAACGAATATACATGGCCGTCGCGCATCAGGATACGACCATGGACGATTGTCATCCTCACATCGTCGCCCCGAGTTGTGTAGACCAGATGTGACACTGGGTCGTAGAGTGGCGTTTGGCGGGGGGCTGCCATTGAGACAACCACAAGATCGGCGCGCTTACCTGGTTCAAGAGAGCCTACCTCATCACCCAGACCAATCCCGCGAGCACCGCCAATTGTCGCCATCGCCAGGGAGGCCTTAGCGCTAACCGCCCGGGAATCGCGCTCGTGCAGCTTATGCAGGAGGGACGCAAACCGCATCGATTCGAACATATCGAGATCGTTATTACTAGCTGCACCGTCCGTACCTAATCCAAGATCAACACCAGCCGCGAGATACCTGCTGACCGGTGCGACTCCACTGGCGAGCTTCATGTTACTTTCCGGATTGTGAGAGACCCCTACCCCATGACGCTTTAAGATCTCGATGTCTGCTTCCGACACCCACACACCGTGGGCAGCGACCACTGTTGGGCCCAAGAAGCCAATGGATTCCAGATACCCAGTTGGTGTTTGGCCATACTGCTCCCGGGCAATATTGAGCTCATTCTCAGTCTCGGCAAGATGAATTAGGATCGGCACTTCGTAGCGTAGCGCCAGATTCCGCGCAGCCATTAAGGCACTCTCATCAAGGGTGTACATGGCGTGTGGGGCAACAGCTGGATTGATAAGCTCATGCCCTCTCCACGCCTGGATGAATGCCTCGGCTCGGGTCAGCGCCTCATCCGGAGCAGCCGCATCTGGAGAAGGAAACCCTATGACCGCCTGTCCCAAGACCGCTCGTAGGCCAGACTCCGCCACTACTTCGGCAATCACCTCCTCAAAGTAGTAACTATCGACGAAGGTTGTCGTACCCGACCGAATCATCTCGAGGGCAGCCAGTGCCGTTCCCACCCGTACAAACTCTGGTGTTACGGTTTTCGCCTCAGCCGGAAAGATATACTGCTCGAGCCACTCCATCAGGGCTAAGTCATCAGCAAGCCCCCTGAACATCACCATCGGTGCGTGAGTATGCGTGTTAACTAGGCCTGGCATGACGATTTGACCAGACGTATCTACAATCTCGATGGCGTTAACTGCTGATGCCACCTCCGCCGAAGAACCCACTGACACTATGACAGAACCGTCAATGGCCACAGCGCCATCGGAAATTACACGGCCTAGGGAATCCACAGTAACAACCGTGCCACCAGTGAGAAGCAAGTCGACCTCGCGTGGGAGGCCGCTCGATTGAACTAACACCGTCGTACTAAACAGAAGCCACCAGGTTGTGACACAGCAAATCCAACTTCGTTTTACCATCATATTTCCCGCATCTTACTCGAAATAACAGTCCCCTCGGTAAGTACGACATTGCGTTATAGTGACCTTATGCCAGCACACATCGTGGTTCACCCCGTCGTACAGGACGCCCTAACCGTGCTTCGCCTTAACACAACCAACGCCGCTGAATTTAGAAGAAACGCAGCCCGCCTCACCATGGCGTTAGCTGTCGAAGCAACGAAGGCACTGCCACTGCAGAACACCACGGTCGAGACAGGGCTCGGAAAAGCATCGGCACAGCGGATCGACGACGAGATCGTGGTCGTGCCAGTCTTACGGGCAGGACTCAGCATGCTAGAACCCATCCTCACGCTACTTCCGACTGCCCGCGTTGGTTACATCGGACTGGAGCGAGATGAACAAACAGCGATTGCTTCAAGCTACTATTCCAAATTACCCGATCAAATTGCCTCCGCCCACATTCTACTCGTCGATCCAATGTTGGCCACTGGAGGTAGTGCAGTTGCAGCGCTCGATCTTCTTAGCGACTTGGGCGGGTCACATGCAGTTTTGCTCTCCATTGTGGCAACTGATCAGGGTATCCGTGCTGTTGAAAACCACCATTCCCAAACCACTATTTACACGGCAGCTGTTGACCCAACACTAAACGAACAGAAGTTTATTGTGCCAGGACTCGGCGATTTCGGTGATCGACTATACGGAACAGACTGATTACCAATAAAACAAACAAGTGGTGGGCGCTAGTGGATTCGAACCACTGACCCCCGCCGTGTGAAGGCGATGCTCTACCACTGAGCCAAGCGCCCACTCGCCCGATCAGTCTACCGAATTTACACCACTTCAGCTAGCAACGATGCTTGTGGACAAACACATCGTCGCCATTAGGACTCTGTCACTTGATCGATCAGGATAGAAAGCATCTCAGCAAAATCACTGTCGGCGGTTGAGTAGGCCTCGTTGTACGAAGTCTCTGACAGTTGCTGTCCGGCCCAATCACTATTAAACAACAACACTTGATTCGCACGGGTAAAGCGATCAGCAATCCCATCGACAGGCACTCTTGCTAACCCATTAGCGCCGTAGTCATCAACAAATAATCGCGTCTCTGGCGGAGACGAACTGTTTAGGTCTACATAAACATCACGGTAATTTCCTGCAACGATCTTGACATCAAGCAATTGCGGCGCCGAATAGTCTCCTGCAATGACCAACAATTGCCTTCCAGAAAAATAAAGTGCAGCTACGTAACGATTCTCGACGTCAGAGTATCCAGCTGCAACAGCTGTGAGCTCAGCGTCGTCCATCAGTTTTCCCAACTCCTCCGCAAGCGCCGAGGATGTAGACGTTGACTGTGCGCTTGTTATTACCGAAAGCAAAGCAATCATCGCAATCACGAATACCCCGTTCAAATGCCGAAGCCAACCAGTTCTCATAGATTGCACTCCCATTATCAGTTTCACCTAAGGCCAATCACAATCCAAGCCCATGCGTACGCAGCTTCTTGAGTGAGTCCCGTAGCTGAGCTGCAAACTCAAACTCAAGATTGGCCGCAGCATGCCGCATCTGATCTTGCAGTTCCTTAATGCGTGCATCCAATTCTGCCTGAGTCCGAAACGACTCCTGCTCTTCACCCTGATCCGTCACAGTTAAATAATCTCGTTCATAAACGCTTGATAGCACTTCATCAATGGCCTTCACGATCGATGTTGGCGTGATGTCGTGAGCTTCATTATACGCCTGCTGGATCGTGCGACGGCGTTCAGTTTCATTAATAGCTGTCCGCATCGAGTCAGTTACGGTATCTGCATACATGATGACCCGCCCATGCACATTTCGTGCAGCACGCCCAGAGGTTTGAATTAGTGAACCCGCGGATCTCAAGAATCCTTCTTTGTCCGCGTCGAGGATGGCCACCAGCGATACCTCGGGCAAGTCGAGACCCTCTCGCAGAAGATTGATACCAACTAGAACATCGAACTCTCCCCGTCGCAAATTTCGTAAGATTTCAACGCGTTCCAGTGTGTCAATATCCGAATGTAAATACCGAACGCGAACACCAAGCTCCTGATAGTACTGTGCTAAGTCCTCAGCCATCCGCTTCGTTAAGGTTGTAACCAGTGTACGCTCCTTACGCTCAGCTCCCAAGCGCACCTCATGAAGCAAATCGTCTACCTGACCACTAACTGGACGAAGTTCAACCACAGGATCCAGAAGACCGGTTGGTCGAATGATTTGTTCAACAATCGCGCCGCCCGTAGCCTGCAACTCATACTTTCCTGGCGTTGCAGAAACAAAGACGGCTTGATCAACTCGACCCTCCCACTCATCAAAATTAAGGGGACGATTGTCGAGGGCTGATGGCAACCTAAATCCATACTCTACGAGAACCTCTTTACGTGAGCGATCTCCCTGATACATGCCACGGATCTGGGGTACCGTTTGGTGACTTTCATCCACAATTATCAACGCATCGTTGGGAAGATAGTCAAGCAAGGTCGGCGGTGGCTCGCCAGCCGCTCGCCCAGAAAGGTGTCGTGAGTAATTTTCGATGCCGTGACAGTAACCGATCTCCCGCATCATCTCGAGATCGAACAACGTGCGCTGACGCAGACGGTCAGCTTCAGCAAGTTTGTTCTTTGCCCTCAGCTTCGGTTCCCACTCGTCTAGCTCATTTCTAATCGTCTCAATCGCCTCCCGTGTTCGCTCTTTTGGAAGAACAAAATGAGACCTTGGGTAGATCGTCATCTTGTCGTGCGTCCGCTTCGATTTACCATTTACAGGGTCAAAGCTTGCCAGCTCGTCAACTTCGTCACCAAATAAACTGATCCGCACCGCTTCATCGTCGTATGATGGAAACACTTCAACTATGTCTCCCCGAACACGAAATGTGCCCCTCTGAAACTCTGTGTCGTTTCGTTCATACTGAATTTCTACCAGCTTCCGAAGTATCCAGTCACGTTCGATGCACTGGCCCCGTTGAAGACTTAGCAACATGTCGTAGTAAGCCTCGGGCGAACCCAAACCATAGATGCACGACACGCTTGCGACAATAATCACGTCTCGGCGCTCAAACAGTGACCTTGTAGCCGATAGCCGCATGCGATCAATCTCATCATTAATCGTGGCTTCTTTTTCGATGTATGAATCGGTGGCCGGGAGGTAGGCCTCTGGCTGGTAATAGTCGTAGTAACTCACAAAGTATTCGACCGCATTTTCGGGAAAGAATCGTCTAAACTCTTGATAGAGTTGCCACGCCAAAGTCTTGTTATGTGCCATAACAAGCGTCGGACGATTGATTTGCGCAATGCAGTGCGCCATCGTAAAGGTCTTTCCTGACCCTGTCACACCAAGAAGAACTTGCCTGCGATCTCCTCGGTTAAGCCCAGTAGTCAATTCATCAATCGCACGTGACTGATCGCCACGGACCTCAAACTCTGAAACAAGGCGAAAAGTATTACTCACAATAGTCTCTAGACCTGGTCTCTGCTTGCCAACTAGTCTGTAAGCAATTGGCAAGCGAAGTTAACCGTTCATCGTACCACAAGCCAAGAGCGAAAGATTGATGAACTGAGAATAGAAGTAGTCGCTGACCTGAAGAGGGTTAGGATTCTGGAGGTCTGTAGGGGCCAAAGTAACCACGGCGGGTGCGCACAGTGGCGCCATCAAGTTCAGACCGCGTACTTGATAGCTTGACTCTGACCTCGCGCCAAGCGCCGTCCGTTCGCGTATCCGTGGATGCGTAACCGAAAGAATACCGCGCAGCAATTTCCTCAGCGATCTGTGCGTAGATCTCGTCCAACGGATCGGCGGTCAAAGGCAAGAACACATCTCCGCCCGTCGTTTCCGCCAATGTTCGAACCCGCCTCATGAGCCGCGCATTACCAGGGTCGTTCTTTAAGAAACCGATGGCATACACCGTTACGTCAGAGGCCTTAACTAGATCAAGCGCTTCGCCATAGGACACTTCACTCCGCGTGTCACTTCCGTCGGTATAGAGCACGAGAATTTTTTGTCCATCTTGGGCAGCCGCTCCGTCGAGATAGACACCCAAGGCATCGTATAACGCCGTCCAGCCATCTGGCTTTTGGCCCCGAATACGCTCAATCAGCCGTGGGAAATCCGACTGCCGATAACGCCCAACCCTCACCTCGGTATCAAAATCCACAAGGGTAATGTCCTCAGCCTGACGGACAGTGTTGAGAAATTTGATGGCCGCCGTTCTGGCAAGGCGTAGGTCCGTCTCCATACTCGCACTAGTATCGAACAAAAGCCCCAGGTGCAACGGTGGACTCGTTGCTTCAGGCGTGTTCGGACCTACAAAATAGCTTATTGACTGTTCAACGCCCTCTTCCTGGATTTCAAAATCACCTTCGACTAGATCCGTAACGAAATTCCCCTCACGATCGATTACGGTAACTCCGAATCGAACAAGATCGATACCAGTCGTAAACGTGGGCTGCGCCCGAGCAACGCTACACGGTGAAATAACCAGCGCAGCAGCAAGAAGAATAAATCGCGTCATTGATTGAGTTCGTCCGCGTGTTGACACGAGCTTCTGCTCAATCATACTGGAACTCTACTCGAAGGCAACGTCTCAGTTTGATCCGCCGATGTAATACCCTCTTCGCCTCACTAGTCCACGCGAATCATCTAGGATTTCGTATAATGGCCGATGAAACTGCATACGGAATCACAAATTTAGATTTACACGATAACGATGAAGTGTCTCGCCGTTTGCCAGGACGAGGCTGTCGCCAAAACGCTGCATCACGCCCTGGTACCAACATTCGAATTCACGTGCTTAGTGGAGAGGCAGCCTCTCGCAAGGCGACTCCAGGACTCTGGCCTACCCTGCCTGGCAGGCGATCCCCGTCGTGCTGATAGTTACGTAAAGGCCGACGTAACCTCTCAGACGTGCGTAATCATAGAAGATCCAGGGAAGCGCGGGTTGAGGCGGGTTCTAATGGCGGTGCAAGATGCTGGTGCGGCACTCCTCTATGTGCTCAAAACGCCAAATCTTCTACAGCGAAGCTGGAACGACGAATTACGTCTAGAATTTCCCGAGGTTACAGAATTAGACCTCGCTGAACTTCTCTCCGGTCCACTCCTGACCCAGCTTAGCCGGTCGACGACAAGGGCGAAGGTGCAGCAATATCAGCGTTACTTTGCCGATGCCGACTGTGTTCTGATCCTCTTACACAACAATCCGGACCCAGACGCTATGGCGAGCGGACTTGCGCTCCGGACAGTACTTCGACGAACGAAAACCACAGCAATTATCGGCGCCCTTGAGGATGTCACACGACCCGAGAACCTCCGGATGGAAAAGCTACTTGACATCCACGTCGAACGAATCACGCCTGATGCATTCAATGACTTCGACCGTATCGCTACTGTCGACGTACAGCCTCACTACTTCGGCAACGCACTACCCAAAGTCGATCTCGTGATAGACCATCACCCCGAGCAACCAGGATACACCGCTATCTACAAGGACATCCGAGCCGATTTCGGTTCAACATCAACAATATTGACTGAACACCTACGCGCGGTCGACCTCTCCATTTCTGAACGCACGGCCACAGCGATGCTCTACGCTATCAAATCGGACACCCTTTTCTTTGCACGCCACACCAATCGTTCAGATTTGGACGCCTTTACCTACCTGTATCCGCTAGCCGATGCCGCCATGATCCGGAAGATGGAAGGTGCGAAGATTACTCTTGAACGAATGGAATATGTTCATCGAGCAATGAAACATGGCGCCTTACATAACCAAGTGTTTACTGCGTTTCTCGGAAGCTCATCGCGTGAAGATTTCATCCCATATTTGGCGGACTTCTTTCTCCAACTCGAGGACGTGAAGTGGACTGTCGTCGCCGGCGTGGTCGACGACACGCTTATCGTCTCAGTGCGTAATCTTGGCTACACACGAAACGCTGGGGAGTTTGTGCGCCAATGCTTTGCCGATATCGGTAGCGCAGGCGGGCACCGCTCAATGGCCAAGGCATTGGTGCCACTTGAGAGTTTTCGAGAAAAGTTTGGTAATCTCGACGATGCCCAAGTTCCCCAAGCGCTACACCAATTAATTAATGCTTTTCTGAAAGATTAACCAGGCACCGGTCGCCGTAGGAACGATTGAAGACCTTGCCTGCTACTGACCTCTCAACCCAGTGCTTGATCGAGATCGGCAATTAGATCCTCTGAGTCTTCTAAGCCCACAGACAATCTCACCATGCCACCTGATATGCCGGCAGCCCGTAATTCATCTTCTGATAAGCCATAATGCGAAGTGAGCACCGGTAGACTACACAGACTCTCCACCCCACCAAGACTCACAGCCCTAGCAAACACCTTTAGTCGATCAAAGAATGCAGACGCCCTTTGCAAACCGCCATTAAGGTCGAGGCACACAATACCTCCGAAACCATGCATCTGCCGGGAAGCAATCTTGTGGTCGGGATGCGACGTGAGTCCAGGATAATACACCCGAGCCACCCGACGATCCGATTCCAGAAAGTTTGCAACCTTAAGAGCATTGGCGTTATGACGTTCAATTCTCACTGGCAGCGTTTTCAATCCTCGCCCCAGCGCATAAGCCGCCTGCGGAGCAAGTACGGTGCCAACCAGACGTCTCGCTAAACCAATAGGAGTTATGAGGTCATCCCGGCCGGCAATCGCGCCGGCAATCAGATCACTATGTCCGTTCAGATACTTCGTCGCGCTATGCATACAAATGTCTACACCCATCTCTAGCGGTGATTGGTTCAAAGGACTTGCAAATGTATTGTCGATTATTGATACGACACCTCTCTCCCGGCAGGCTGAACTGATCGCCGCAATATCCAAACATCGAAGCGTGGGGTTAATCGGCGACTCAAACCATAGGACTCTTGTCACTTCACTAAGCACATCAGCTGGTGCCTTTAACTCATCAAGGCCGACAAACCGCGTTCTCACTCCAAAGTCGGACAGAACGTCACGGAGCAGACGATGGGTACCACCATAGATCGCTGAACAGCAAACAATCTCATCATCAGACTTGAGTAAGCTCACGAGCGTCGTTAAAGTCGCTGCCATTCCTGAAGAGAAAATCAACCCAGCCTCAGCACCTTCAAGCTCGGCTACGCTTTTCTCAACCGCTTCTACAGTGGGATTCTCATATCGCGAATAAAAATAGTCGTCCGATCGACCTTCGACATAAGCCTCGACGGCAGCGGCAGACTCGAACCTAAATGCTGTCGTCTCGTGAATCGGTGTCGTCAGAGGCGCTACCTTTGAAGAGTTCAATCGATTGACATTAATGCTCTGCATTTCAAATTTCACACTCTCACTCCTGTTACGTCTGGACCTTTGGCCGTCAATCTCGGTGCGCCAATCGCAATCACTCGCCTGAGGTTGCAATAACTGGATTAATGAACTGGCGATATGTGTCCTGGTATCCCTGGTCGACGAGTTCAACCACTGATTGCCGTCGATCCGACCGGTCATCGTATGCCCCAGAGAAATCGAGTGGACCAATCGGATTATGCGCAGGACGAATTAGGAACAGCCGCTGAAAGTGACCAACGCGGGCTGCAACAGCATCGCGGACAGAAGCACCTTCTATGGCCCCAAGATACTCCCCTACTCTTCCGCGTGCGTCACGCCTTCCCGCACTGAGCGTGTGGGGCCCTGAGAGTTCGGCTGTCGGGGAGACAACGATCACCTGCTCAACCCCAGCGTTCAGGACCTCTTCAAGAATCCGCGTAATGGCATCCGCGCGATCGGCAGCACGATGGACCTCGCCTCTCCATTGGCTGTCCGGCGCAAATGCGATCAGGTGAGGCTCTGTAACAACCGGTAAACTGACCGACGCCGCCAAAGCGTCGAGTGCATGCCCGCGTGCCGTACCGGCAAGGTCCCAAGTTTCAGAGGCCCGTCGTCCGCGTTCATCAGTTGAATTAAAGAACCCCTCACGGTAAGGCTCGGCCAGTAGTGCAAATACTAGATCCCGCCGAATATCAACATCATGTACCGTCACAATCAGTTCGCGGAAACCAGGTTGGCCAAGATTGTCAGACAGTAACTCCGTATAATCGTTACTGATCTCACGACCAACTGGCCTTTCCGTCACCGATACGCCGCGGATGAGCTCCCATAGCGCCTTCGTAAAGCGGTCGAGCACGCCGGTCGGTGTTAGAGGAACCACAAGTATTTGCCACCATGCTGCTCCACGGGCCCGACGTCGTGATCGCAGGGAGCGGAGCACCGTGACGGCAAAAAGTGCCAATAACAACAGTAGTAGGAAGACAACCAACCATGGAAAAATAATAGGTAGCGACATCGAATTGACCATCGCCAATAGTTGTTCGCTATACCCATCCAACAACGCAACGCCAGCACCGCCCTTGATCATTTGAAGCGACAAGACAATCGGATAGACCAATGCTGCACCCACCAGTATTACTAGCGGTAGAAGAACAGTGGCTAGGGCCGTACCGAACAAATACCCTGCTACGCGCAGAATGGGTCGCCAGCGATAAAACTGACGAGTTAGACCACCGCGCCAGATTCCCTTTTCCTCCCAGAGCTTTACTCCGCCATCGACTGCTGCAAACATCGCACTTACGGCGCCCATACCTCGCCCAGCAACCAGATCGACCCTAACACCAGCTTCGTTCAGTGCTTGTAAAACGCCGGCATGATAGGCACCAGCCGTGCCAGTGCCGTTGAGGACGAGGGCCGTCCGGAGGCTCGGTGAGTACGTCGGCTTACGACCGTTTATGGTGGCGTCTGTCATTCAACCGTCGTGTACAGTTGTTAGCTTAATGAGCTCGAATTTCCGAGTACCAGTTGGCGTGGGCACTTCTAACTCATCACCTTCCTCCTTGCCCACAACTGCACGACCAATCGGTGAGGCAGTCGAAATCCATCCCTTGTCAGGCTCAGCATCCTCAGGCATAACGAGATGATAGGTCACCGACCCTCCACCCAACTCTCGTAGTTCAACCGTGGAACCGAATCCAGCCCGATCTCTCGGCAGTTTCTCAAAATTCATTAAGGAGACCTGGGATGCGCGCGCCTGGAGCATTGAAACCCTCGCCTGAACCAATCGTTGACGCTCCTTCGCAGCCTGATATTCAGCATTTTCGCGGAGGTCCCCAAGTTCACGAGCCCGCTGAATCTCCTTAGGGAGCTCGTGTTTGAGCTCTCGTTCGAGCTTCTGAATTTCATCATCGAAACGTTTAAGTAACGGCCCTTTAACCATTGGATTACGACATCCACCAGACACAAAAATCGTCCACAGTCTCGCCTCCCAAGACTAGCACAGTCTGTTATTCTGCTCTGGTAGCGCCGCGCCCTACTACAACAGGCCGTGGTTATCACCGTATCGGGTGCTCCGACGTGGACCGAATCTCTAGTCGAAGAAACGACATCGTCACCGCATTTCGTACCGCCGCCGCTGGGCAGCAGGAACGGCTACTACTCGATGGCAAGCATCTCGTTGAAGAGGCGCTACGGGCCGACCTTTCCATCAAAACCCTAGCAATGACGGCTTCGCGCCTAGCTGATAACCCTTTACTCGCAGAGTCATTGGTCGAAGTAGGCACTAAGGTGATTAGCGTTACCGAAAGTGTGATGGACGTAATTAGTCCGGTCGTTACTCCATCAGGAATTGTCGCTCTTGCTGAACGGCCACTCGTAACCGTTGACGATGTCCTGCGTAGAACTCCCCAGTTCGTCATTGGACTAGTCGACGTCCAAAATCCTGGAAATCTTGGCGCGGTCATACGCACTGCGGAAGCCGGTGGGGCTACCGGAATTGCAGCAACCGGGAAAAGCGCAGACCCCTACGGCTGGAAAGCCCTACGAGGAGCGATGGGTGGAACGTTTCATATTCCAGTCACGTGGCCTACTGCCTCGTTGTCGTTCATTGCCGATGCCCGGGCGTCTGGACTCAAAGTTGTGGCTGCAACTCCGGGTAGCGGTAGGTCGCTGTACGAGATCGATTTAACGGTGCCAACCCTCGTCATGGTCGGCGGTGAAGGCTCTGGCCTTTCGCAGGAGATCGTTTCCGCAACTGACCAAGCTCTCTTCATTCCAATGCCAGGCTCTGCCGACTCACTCAATGCTGCAACTGCCGCTGCCCTGATTATTTACGAAGCGTTTAGGCAGCGTTACCTCGCCGGTGCTTCCTCATTGGAAGGTAACTGATGATGGAGTCGAACAATCTTTTCTCTGATCCCAATCAAGACGCATCTCAGGGTGTAGCTTCGCCGCTCGCTGAACGAATGAGACCGCGTTCATTGGCTGAATTCGTCGGTCAACACGATTTGCTTGCACCAGGCCGCCCACTCCGAAAAGCGATTGAACTCGATACACTTCAATCAATTATTTTATGGGGTCCGCCAGGCACTGGAAAAACTACCGTCGCCAGACTGATCGCTGTCGATACACGCGCACACTTTATAGCCTTCAGCGCCGTGCTCTCAGGAATTCGAGAAATCAAGACTGTTATGGCTGAGGCTCAAGATGCACGAAAGCGATTGGGCAAAAGCACAATTATTTTCATCGACGAAATTCATCGATTTAATAAAGCTCAACAGGATGCATTCCTGCCCCGAGTCGAAGCTGGTGACATCACGCTCGTCGGAGCCACGACGGAGAACCCGTCATTTGAAGTGAACGCGGCGCTCCTCTCACGATCTCGAGTTTTTGTCCTAAAGCCATTAGAAGTAACTGACCTCATAACTATCCTCACACGCTCTCTCGGCGATCGAGAACGTGGACTTGGTGGCTGTGGTCTGACTGCAACGTCGGAGGCCCTAGAAGCAATTGCTCGCCATGCAAACGGCGATGCCAGAGTAGCACTTAACCTGCTCGAACTCGCAGCAACGTTGGCCCAGAAAGAGGACCCGGAAAGTGAATTACAGCAAGATGGCTTACCGATAACCATTGATACATCTTTACTTGCCGATTTACTCCAACGACGAGCTCTCCTCTACGACAAAACCGGCGAAGAGCATTTCAATCTCATCTCAGCTCTCCATAAGTCGATGCGCAATAGCGACCCTGATGCGTCGGTCTACTGGCTTTCCAGAATGCTCGAAGCAGGTGAAGACCCACTCTACATTGCACGCCGCTTGGTTAGGTTTGCCTCTGAGGATATCGGTAACGCCGATCCACGTGCCTTGATGCTCGCGGTGGCAGCGAGGGAAGCCGTGCACTTTATCGGGATGCCCGAAGGCAATACCGCCCTCGCACAGGCTGTGCTCTACCTAGCAATGGCGCCAAAGAGCAACGCCGTCTTCACCGCCTATACACGCGCCGCTGCAGATGCACACGACCGCGCCGCGGAACCGGTCCCCCTCCATCTCCGTAACGCACCGACAAAACTTATGCGGTCTTTCAATTATGGAAAACACTACCGTTACGCACACGATGAGCCAGGTGCCGTCACCGAGATGGACTGCTTACCCCCTGAACTGCAGAAGCGCCAATACTACAGGCCGACCGACCGTGGTTACGAGCGAACTATCTCCGAACGTCTACTTGAATTGAAGAGGTCGAAAGCCAAGAAGAATTGGAAGACGTGAGAACGAGCCTTATGAATTTCCTAAAACACTGACTGAATCACGAGACGTCGACCAAGCCTAATTAGGAGATCGAAATAGAAACCCTCACTTGTGCATCGCCGGCCTTAACAATAGCCAGCCGACAATAAACAGAGCTACGCCACTAGCGAAAGTACGAGGACTCGGGCCGAGTGGTCCGGCATTGACAATTGCAAACAGCAAAATCGACATTCCTAAGAGTTGCAGAAATCGGCCTGTGTAGTAGAAAGCCCAATGCATTACGACCGCTCAAAGCCACGCTCGATCTCACGACGCCCAAGGCGGAGTAAAACAGGACGCCCGTGAGGGCATACGGTTGAGTATGAGGTGCGACCGAGTTCATCAAGAATGTATCGCATCTTTTCTGAGGTCAACGGGTCATTCGCCTTTACGGCTGCGTGACAAGCAGTGGTCGCCGCAATCCGACGTAGCGCCTCATCAACACCATGGCTAGCATCAAGCTCATCCAGATCGTTAGCAAGAATTCGAATTGCGTTTTCACAATCACCAAGTGTCAATAGCGCTGGCACAGCCCGGACCCGTACATCTTCCCTACCAAACGGTTCAATATCGAAGCCTATCTGAGTCAGCGCCTCGACATGTGTTGCGAGTCCCTGACATTGACCAACGGATAACTTCAGCAAAATGGGCTGAAGTAATCGTTGACTCTCTAAACGACCCGAGGATAAACGAGTCATTACACGTTCGAATAACACACGCTCATGGGCTACGTGTTGATCAACTACAACGATGCCTTCCTCATCCACGGCAACTATGAAGGTGTCGCGAAATTGTCCCAGAGCTATCATCGGCTTGATGCCACCGCCGGGCTGTGACACAGAAGTGACCACCTCGTTCTCAGGCACATTTCCAGGTATCAGAGTCGCTGGTGATTCCCGCACGAAAGCAGCTGCCACTGGCGTCCACCGGCTCGGAATTGATGCCCCAACCATGACTTCAGGAATCTGGCTTACCTTAGGTTCGTTGAGTTCTGTCGGCATTAACTTGGAGTGCAGTTGAGAGGGACCACTTTCACCAAGGGCCTCGGTTAGCGTACGCCGCAAAACCTCGTGGACGAATGATTGATCCAAGAATCGCACCTCGGCCTTCATCGGATGTACGTTGACATCGACCCGATCAGCGGGCACCTCGATGAATAGATGCACTTCTGGTCGACGCTCCTTGATCGTCGCTCGACTGTAGGAGTCAATGATCGCATGTGCAACTGTTCGGTCCTTCACGATTCTCCGGTTCACAAAAATATTCTGTGGACCACGTGACGGTCGTTGATTGACGAGAGCTGCGACATAGCCACTAATCGCTATTTCCCCAGCCTTCTTATGGACCTCGAGGAGATCTGGCCTGTCACCATAAAGCTGATAAAAGCGTTCCATAACCGTTTCGGTCGGGCCGCATTGCACCACTTGCCGCCCAGAACTCTTCAAACTGAATCCGACCTCCGGATAACCTAACGCTAATTGCGTTACCAGTTTTGACACTCTGGCTGATTCCGCCCTGTCTGATTTGAGGAATTTCCGACGCGCCGGCATGTTAAAGAAAAGGTCACGGATTTCGACCAGCGTGCCTACTGGCGCCCCCACCTCGCGAACCGAGGTGGTCACGCCACCACTCACTTCGATCAGCGTCCCGACAACTTGACCACGACCGCAAGTTCTAAGTTTTAGACGGCACACTGATGCCACACTTGGCAACGCTTCACCGCGAAACCCCAACGTATGGATAGCAGCAAGGTCACTTGATTTCGCCAGCTTACTGGTCGCATGTCGCTCAAGCGCTAGAATCGCCTCGTCTGGCGACATTCCTTCACCGTCATCCTCAACTGAAATAAACCTCTTCCCCCCTAGTTCAATCGTTACGCTGATCCGTCGTGCTCCAGCATCCAGAGCATTCTCGATAAGCTCCTTAACAGCAGACGCGGGCCGCTCAACCACCTCACCCGCAGCGATCTGGTTAGCCAGCTCAGCGGAAAGACGAATGATCTTAGCCATGACGTTCGGAGACGTCGAGACTCAAGCTGAATCGCGTAGCGCGGCCTGGGCTGCGGCCAAGCGAGCGACCGGTATACGAAACGGTGAAGCACTAACATAATCGAGTCCTACTTGATGAAAAAAGTGCACCGACGCAGCATCACCGCCGTGCTCACCGCAGATCCCAAGCTTCAGGTTCGGTCGGGTTTGCCGCCCCCGTTCTACCCCAATCCGCACGAGTTCGCCAATACCCACAGTATCGATTGACTGGAAAGGATCCCGCTCAATCAACTTAAGGTCCTGATAAATTCTGAGAAATCGTCCAGCGTCATCGCGTGAAAAGCCGTAGCCCATCTGTGTAAGATCATTCGTACCAAACGAAAAAAAGTCTGCCTCTAATGCAATTTCATTGGCGGTGACCGAACTACGTGGCACCTCAATCATGGTTCCCACGAGGTATCGCACTTTCACTCCTTGAGCGTCCATGACTTCAACCGCCACCCGATCGACGATTGCTCTCTGTGCTCGGAGTTCACGCACGTCGCCAACTAAGGGAATCATTATTTCGGGAATTACCTTGACACCTTCCTTCGCGAGACGGCAAGCAGCTTCAATGATGGCGTGAGACTGCATCTCAGTGATCTCAGGATAAGTGATGCCGAGCCTAACGCCACGATGGCCAAGCATGGGATTAAACTCGTGGAGTTGCTCCACTCGTCGTAACACTTGTCGCTTGGACTCGACAGCCTCATCCACTTCCCCCCGTGCCTCGGCGATAGCTATGTCAACCATCAACTCTTCACGTTTTGGTAGAAATTCGTGAAGAGGAGGGTCGATCAGACGAATGGTCACCGGCTGCCCTTCCATAACCTTAAATAGGCCATAGAAGTCGTCCCGTTGTAGAGGAAGCAAGTTGTCAAGCGCCGCACGACGGTCAGTTTCATTGTCCGCCATGATCATTTGCTGGACAATCGGAATGCGTTCTTCGCCGAAAAACATGTGTTCCGTCCGACAGAGTCCGATTCCTTCAGCTCCAAATGAGCGAGCAATCGTTGCCTGATCGGCTAAGTCCGCGTTTGCCCTGATTCCGAGGCGACGATGTGTATCAGCCCACTGAAGCAACCGTTCAAATCGTTGATAAATCTCGGAATGTTTGCCATCGAGATCGCCCCCAAGCACTTGGAGAATCTCACTTGGCTTTGTAGCCACCTGGCCACACTTCACCTCGCCTGTCAGTCCATCGAAGGATAAGTATTCGTTTTTGAGTATCTCTACACCGCCAACTCGCACACGCCCTCGCCCCTCATCAATCTCGAGCTCCCCAGCCCCGACGACCGACGGTTTACCCATCTGTCGGCCAACCACCGCTGCGTGAGATGTCATGCCGCCTGTCGCCGTCAATACACCTTGAGCAGCATACATACCGTGAATGTCATCTGGCGCGGTCTCCTTCCGAACGAGCAATGCAGGTTCACCCTTTGATTCACATAAAACGGCATCATCAGCAGTAAATACAACATGACCAGACGCTGCTCCAGGTGAAGCAGGCAGCCCTTCGGTCACCGTTGGTAAGGCGCGCCAAGCCTTTGGATCAAAAATAGGCACGAGCAACTGCGTCAGCGACTCGGGATCGACTAGCGAGAGCGCTTCCCTAGAAGACAACCGCTTCTCCGCAACAAGGTCGGTGGCAATAACGACCGCGGCGTATCCCGTTCGTTTGCCGCTGCGGGTTTGCAACATATACAGCTCTTCGTCCTGAATTGTGAACTCAAAATCCTGCACATCACGATAGTGTCGTTCCAACCGAGAAGTAATTTTTCTGAGCTGGCGGTAGGCGCTCGGCATCAGCTTTTCCAACTCGGCGATCGGCTTTGGAGTTCGAATGCCAGCCACGACATCCTCACCCTGAGCGTTAACAAGAAACTCGCCGTAGAACTCCTTCTGACCTGTAGCTGGATTTCGTGTGAATCCTACGCCGGTGGCCGACCGATTGCCGGTATTCCCAAACACCATTAACTGGACATTCACAGCCGTTCCAATGTCGCTCGGAATACCGTAAATTCTTCGGTACTCGATCGCACGCGGATTCTGCCATGATTGAAATACAGCATCACGGGCCATCTGAAGTTGTTGATATGGATCTTGGGGGAACAATTTTCCTGTCTTCCGTTTGACAAGTCGCTTGTAACGATCAATGACGATCCTTAGCGCTTTTTCACTAAGCCCCGTATCCTTCCGCGTGCGTTGGTCGCGCTTGACTCGTTCAAACACACCATCAAACGCTTCCTTCGGAATTTCTAACACCACATTGCCAAACATCTGTATAAAACGGCGGTAGCTGTCCGCTGCAAAGCGACCATTCCGCGTCTTACGCTTTAGACCTTCAACCGTTTTGTCATTCAGGCCAAGATTCAGAATTGTGTCCATCATGCCGGGCATTGAGAATCTCGAACCAGACCTGACTGACACAAAAAGAGGGTTCTCTGTTGAGCCGAACTTAGCATCAGTGACTCGCTCGAGACGCATAAGATGCTTAAGGATTTCTTTGTCTAACGATCTTGGTAACTTTCCTTCCCGCGCGTAGTAGAGCCCACAGACTTCTGCCGATATCGTAAACCCTGGTGGCACGGGGAGACCTGCGTTAGTCATTTCTGCCAGTCCCGCGCCCTTGCCACCCAGCGAGTTCCGCATATCCCGGTTCCCCTCGGCCTTACCTTCGCCGAAGAAATAGACGTTTTTCGCTGTTCGGGCCTTTCTTGTCACCCGCCCACGACCGTTTTTCCTGGCCGTTTTCCGCTGTGCAGCACGAGGTCCTCGGACAACCTTTTTCGTTGCTTGTTTCTCAGTTCTCTTTGTCATTCCCTTTGCTCACTACTAGTCATCTTTCAACATCACCGGTCAGATTACTAGCTCTGGTCTCACCAGCCTCGACCACGATTTCTGAAATATCCGCCAACTGAAGAATCAGACGCTCCAATCTCTTCATCAGCCTTAGCCGAGCAACCCGAACAACTGGATCGTCAGCCATGACAAACACCTCCGAAAAGAATCTATTAACAGCAGGACCGAATTTCGCCGCCTCGGTAAAGCCACGACGAAAATCCTCGCCGGCATCGATGAGGTCTTCAATGACCGGTTGGCGAGCTTCGAGCTCGGCCAATAAATGGCGCTCAGCGTTTTCCGTGAGAAGGCTTCCTAGATCGGAACTGGACTGCTCAGCCTTTTCATAGTCGGCATCGGATAAATCGCGCGCGATGTTCCGAACCCGCTTAAACGCCATGGCGAGCTGCTTGAACTCTGACGATTCAGTAAATTCAGGAAGCACCTCGAGTTTCCCGCGAGCGTCCAAGGGCCTAACCTCTGAACCAGTTGCCCTGATTACCGCTCTGACGTTACGAATATCATGCCCCCTCTGATCCAGAACGTAATGCAGTCGCTCCAGCATGAATGTCGAAACAGCTTCTTTAACATTAGCATCGGCCTTCCATGACTCGAAGGGTAAGGCTGCGGCGGAAAGTAGGTCGTCGCACGATGGCCGTACAGTCATCCCGGTCAGTTCCGGTAAATCTAAGAGAATTTTAAAAATGCCATGCGCCTGTCGCCGAAGACCGAACGGGTCACGAGAGCCAGTTGGACGCTCGCCGACGCTGAATAATCCCACGATTGTATCGAGTTTGTCGGCAAGCGCTACGGCTGCCCAGGTAACAGCACCCGTCCCGAGATCAACTGCAGTGGGACGTGCCTCGGGCTCCGGACTAACGGGCAAATAGTGATAATAAATGGCCTTCCAAACAGGTTCGGAAAGCTGCTGCTCCAAAGCGTAAATGCCTCCCATGATGCCCTGCAGTTCTCCAAACTCTCCCACCATCTCGGTCACTAAATCGGCCTTCGCCAGCCGAGCCGCCTTACAGGTATCAGGACGCACATCGTTGCGATTGAAAATCTTGTCTACAATCCAGCCTGCCAGCTTCTCGATCCTTTCCGATTTCTCTCGATAGCTTCCTAAGCGTTTATGAAAGAGCAGTGTGTCTAATCGGGTAAGCCTTGACTCGAGCAGAATTTCACGATCAGCCTCCCAGAAGAATCTTGCATCTCGCAAGCGAGCCGCTATTACCCGCTCGGCGTTTCGCGAGACGCGTTCACTGTTTTTTCCGGCTGTGTTCGTCACAGCCAGAAAGACCGGTAAAAGGCTCTGGTCAGAACCTGCTAATGGGAAAAAGTGTTGGTGATGCATCAGCGTCGTTGTGAGCACTTCACGGGGTAATTCGAGAAAGGTTTCATCGAACCTACCTTCCACAACCTGTGGCCACTCAACAAGGTCTGATACTTCTTCAAGCAGCGCCGACACTGAAGGAGATGCAAGATCTACTGAGCCACTATGCTCCTCAGCTTTAGCGAGCAGGGCCTTCTGAACCTTCTGCTGGCGTTCAGTGTGATCGAGGACAACAAACCTCTCAGCGACCTTTGCTCGATAGTCTGCTATTGACTTCACCTTAATAGGCTCACTTGCCCTCTTACCAAGAAAACGATGGCCATAGGTAAAATTGGATGACTGGAGCGCCTCCACATCAGTGTACTCTGCCAAGGTGGTTCGACCAATCTCAAACGGAACCACTTGCCCACCAAACAGAAACAAAATCCATCGAATCGGGCGTCCAAACATCAGTTCGCCATGACCATCGTCGAGCGCAGCGTCCCACTGCATCTGTTTTGGAAAATTTAGGTCACGGAGTGTGGCAGCAAGAACTGCCGGCAACACCGCAGTTGACGCCGCGCCCGTCTGATGACGCGAGTAAGCAAGATACCGTCCTTTCGGGGTATCAACCTCAATAAGCTTAGAGAGTTCCGAGGCGTACTTACGAGCAAAGCCTGTCGCCGCCTTAGTTGGCGCGCCATCAGAAGTGTAGGCCGCTGCCACTGCTGGTCCGGTAATCAGTTCCTCCACATCACTCTGGTGATCGGGAAGTTTGGCAACTGTCACAACGAGCCTTCTCGGTGTACTGAAAGCCTCCAGTGGACTGCCGGCCGGAATCCTCGCCTCGCTCAAACGAACTTCCAGTTGGCGGGCAAATTCAAGTGTCACCTTTGGCAACCAAGCTGCTGGTAACTCTTCGCAGCCGATCTCGATTAAAAGCTCTCGTTCCATCCGGTCTTAACCTGCATTTAGAACTTGAGTACGCAAGTGTTAGTCACCTGCTTCATTGACCTCTCCGACCTCTCCATTGTCGATGTATGCTTGCGCGATCGCAACGGCGAGTTTCCTCACTCGAAGAATATAGGCCGTGCGCTCGGCTACCCCTATCCCGCTACTTGCGTCAAGAATATTAAAAATGTGGGAACACTTAAGACAGTAGTCCAGTGCAGGAATTACGAGACGCGTCTTAAGCAACGTCTGCGCAAAAGCCTCATACTGCTCAAATAACCCTCGATGGAACGAAGCAAAGTCTTCGGGTGGCTGGTCGACCTTTCCAAACACATATTTTGATTGTTCGACCTCTTCTTGTAATCGAACCGCACCATACTTGACCCCCGGCGACCACTCAATATCAAAAACATTGTCCACCTTTTGCAACAACATGGCGATACGCTCTAGGCCATAAGTGATTTCCGTGGAAACTGGAGACAACACCTGGCCACCTGCCTGCTGAAAATAGGTGAACTGCGTAATTTCTTGACCATCGAGCATTACTTGCCAGCCAATCCCCCACGCACCCAAGGTTGGGGACTCCCAATTATCCTCCTCAAATCGAACATCGTGGGCCGCGCAGTTGATGCCACACGCCTCGAGACTCTCCAAGAAGAGTTGTTGAGATCGGTCTGGGGATGGCTTCAAAAGCACTTGAAACTGATGATGCTTAAATAATCGGTTCGGGTTCTCACCAAAACGACCATCGGCCGGACGCCGCGAGGGCTGAACGTAAGCAACCCGCCATGGGGACGAACCTAGCACCCGTAAGAACGTTTCCGGGTGCATTGTCCCCGCTCCAATTTCTAAATCGAGCGGCTGGTGGATCAAGCACCCTTTCGAAGCCCAATAGTTGGATAGGGCAGAAATGAGATCTTGAAAAGTCACGATTCGTCTTATGGAATCTTAGCGAGCGATGACACCGCAATCAATTCTGCAATGCCCGCATCACTCGCATCGATCTCAACTCCTTATCCAAATGTGTAGCTATTAACGAGCTGTGAGCCGCCTCCAGTTCACGGCTAATCTGAATTGACCACGATATCGTCTCCAAGTCGGCTGGTCGAATTCGTGATGCATCATGAAGAAACCTGATCGACAACGCCGACAATCGCAAACCCTCTCTCGGCTCTCCACAGCTAGGACAGAGAAACATCCCTTCTCTAGCTGAAATCCACCCACCGCCGTCTTCAAGTGCGGCCGCACACTCGTGACATACAATCGCCGGCGGGTAAACCCCCTGTAACCGAAGCAACCAATACTCGAAATATCGTGCCAGCCGCTCGACCGACACGCCTGAAACCATCGCCTCAACTATCGATACTCCGAGACGGTATAAGCGCTCATTTGGATCGGCCTCCTGAGCACATTCGTCGACCAACTCGGCAAAGTATCCAATGTAGTTCAACGATCCCGAGTCTCGTATTGTTAAAGGGGACCGGACCGTCTCCACTTCACTGACACGCACCAGGTCTCGATATTCCCGTTCGTAGTAAGACACACGCACGCACGTAAACGGTTCCAAGGCTCCAAGGAATCTTGACTTAGTACGCCTGGCACCCTTAGCCACGCCACGTTTCTTACCTCGGTCGCTGGTCAGAAAGACTACGATCCGGTCAGCTTCTCCCAATCGGTAGGTGCGAAGTACAAGAGCCTCCGAACTAAACAGCGGCATAGTCAGCAACGGCAGCGCCCCTCAAGGTGACTTAGTCCTCCGGACACCCCGACGCGCAGTATTCTAATGTACTCGCAGCCTGTTTTAGGTGATGAGTTAGATGAGGTAGCGCAGAAACAACGTACCCAGCCCCAGAAACGATAAGAAGCCGAAAACATCAGTCAGGGTCGTAATAAAGACCGAAGATGCCAGCGCTGGATCAACATTTAACGCCCTCAGCACAATTGGGATTAGGGTCCCAGCAGTCGCTGCAACCAGCATATTCAAGATCATCGCTAAGCCCAGTATTAGCCCGAGGACGGGATTCCCCTGCATGGCCCAAGACACACCCGCAGCAACAAAGCCCAAGACAAGACCGTTCCCAAGGCCAATCAGGACTTCCTTTACCAATGCTTTCCGGGAGTTTCCCCACGTTAATTCACCCAGCGCGATGCCTCGGACCGTGACCGTGAGTGTCTGGGTCGCTGCGTTACCACCCATACCAGCTACGACTGGCATGAAGACAGCAAGTGCCACCACCTGACTGATCGTTTCCTGAAAAAGCGCTACGACCGCGGCGGCCATGATGGCCGTTACCAAATTGACACCAAGCCACGGTAGACGCTTACGTAAGGCCTCGGCCGGCGGCGTAGAAATGTGTTCATCACCCGCCATTCCAGCTAAACGATAAATGTCCTCAGTCGCCTCATCCTTAATGACATCAATCACATCGTCCACCGTAATGATGCCCACCAATTTGTGTTCCTCATCAACAACGGGAATGGCCAGTAAGTTATATGACGCGACCATCCGTGCCACCTCTTCCTGGTCTGTGTCGACGCGTGAGCTCATTATGTCGGTCGTCATGATCCGCTTAAGTGGCGTTTCGGTCGCAACCAACAAGAGCCTCCGCAAAGACACAACGCCAACTAAATGCCGACGCACGTCTACGACGTAAAGGTAGAAAACCATCTCTACATCTCGTGACGTCTGAAGCGCCGCGATGGCCTCACCTGCGGTCAGATCTTCGGACAACGCAAAGACATTAGGATTCATGATGCGGCCAGCCGTCTGCTCGGCGTATTCGAGCAGATTCTGTACATCGCCCGCTTCACGTCGCTCCAGTAAATCGAGAACTGCGATTGATAACGTCTCTGGAAGATGTTCGATTAGCGCTGCGGCATCATCACTCGGCAGCTCTTGAAGCAGCTCAGCCAGGTCTTCAGCTGACCGATCGGCTAGCATTGCAGCACCGGCTTCTGGTCCCAGCTCACTAATCGCCTCCATCGCGAGCCTGCTGTAACGTTCCACTAGCAACGCGAAACTGTCGCGCCGATCGCGTTCGGTCAGCTCACCAAATACCTGGGCGAGGTCTGCTGGATGCTGCTTCTGGAGGAGATTGAGAAGGTTAGCGTTCGCACCGATCCGCTGCAGTCGCTTGACTGACTCGAGCACCAGGTCGATTCGGCGCTGGGCAGGCATGGTTCATTCTCACAGCAGCGGGTTTCCGGTCCGATGGGCAACTGTCGTCGTTCATAGGGCGATCAGTAACCCCTCACGATACCACAGAACTCTCTAAGTGTGACATCCTCTATGTCCATCAAAGCACGAGAATAGACTAAGAACATCAAACTCTCTTTGTCTTATTACCATCCAACTTTTTCAGACAAACAGCGGCACCACCCCTTCGGGTGTGCTGCCCACCGTTTATTGTCTCGACCGGACTATTAGGAAATCTGAATCGTTACGGCATGCTCAGACCAACTCAGTCGCCTGAGCTCAGCATACCGAGGTCGTTGAGCAGGCGATCGCTTTCACGCCAGTCAGAACGCACCTTAACATGTAGAGCAAGATAGACCTTAGTGTCGAAAAAGCTTTCAAGCTCTTTCCTAGCTTCCATGCCAATCGTCTTCACCATCGACCCACCTCGACCGACCACGATCGGCTTCTGCGAGGCCTGCTCCACTATGATCGAGCAATGGAGACGGATTATGCCCCGTTCATCCACCTCTTGAAATTGGTCTACCACGACCGCACTCGAAAAGGGAATTTCTGCGTGCGTATGTTGCAATAACTTTTCCCGAACGGTCTCGGCTACAAAGAATTTCTCGGGTTGATTGGTCAAATAGTCTTCGGGATAAATCGGGTCACCATCCGGTAGATGCTTCAGAAGCAACGACTCCAATTCAGGCACTCCATCACCAACCAACGCCGATACCGGCACAATCTCTTCGAACTCATATCGCTGGCGATACCAATCAATCATCGGCAGTAATTTCGGTTTCGCTATTAGATCGATCTTATTAAGCACTAAAAACACTGGACTCTTAACGCGCCTCAACTGCTGCAATATAAATCGATCACCACCACCAATCATCTCAGCAGCATCCACTATTACCCCAAGCACATCGACACGACGAATCGAGTCAAGGGCCATTTCTACCATCCGAACATTCATACGGTGCAAGGGCCGATGAATTCCAGGCGTATCCATAAAGACCGCCTGACCAGATGGATAACTTTTGACTCCGATGATCCGGTTTCGTGTCGTTTGTGGCTTATCCGAAACAATTGCAAGCTTCGCCCCAATAATCTTGTTGAGGAGGCTAGACTTCCCGGCATTGGGTCGCCCGACTAAAGATATGAAACCAGCCTTCATAAGCGCTTAACTACACTGGGAGCACTAGTGATCAGAAGTATCACTATCGGACCGGGCAAGCAGTCCCATGTTCACACCACCACGGCGAAGGCATTCCCGTTCAACTCGAGCCATGCGCCCGTTGTCACTAGTGTGATCGTAGCCAAGTAAGTGCAGTAACCCGTGAAGTGCGAGGATCTTCAACTCGGCTATCCTAGAATGACCCGCTCTTCTGGCTTGACGACTGGCTCTTCCCAGGCCAATAACAATATCCCCAAGATATCGTTTCGCTCTGCGTTCTTTAAGGTGAGTTTCCTGTTCTTCCATTGGAAACGACAATACGTCAGTCGCCCGATCAATTCCACGAAACTGTCTGTTCAACGCGCGGATCTTCGGGTCCGATACCAACGCAATCGTAAGCACCCCGTTCGCCGAGGCTGGTGCAGCCATGAGAAGCCACTTTCTCAGATTGTTCTGCCTAATGCCTCGTCCCAATCCGTCGGTCACAGTGACAACTAGTCGCCCTCGGGAACCCCGACCGCGGCCAATAGACATATCAGCGTTTAAATGACTAGTCGTCTCTGTCGGAAACAACTGAAGGCCAAGGCCTTTCGACTGCACGCACCGGTCGCTTCACACCCTCACCTCTCACTGAACCTGGCGAGAATACATCGTAGGCCTTAACGATTTGCTGCACAAGACCGTGGCGCACAACGTCGCGGTCATCGAATTTGATAAACGCGATCCCATTGATCTGACGAACGATGTCCATCGCCTCAATTAAGCCTGATACGCGGTCTGACGGAAGATCGATTTGGGTAATATCACCCGTAATTACAGCTTTTGATCCAAAGCCGAGGCGCGTAAGAAACATCTTCATCTGCTCAGACGTTGTGTTTTGCGCCTCGTCAAGAATGACGAAGGCGTCGTTCAGGGTTCGACCACGCATGAACGCAATTGGTGCAATCTCGATCACGCCACGGCCAAGGAGATGCTCGACCTTTTTAGCGTCGAGCATGTCGTAAAGTGCATCATAAAGAGGACGCAGGTAGGGATTCACTTTCTCCTGAAGATCGCCAGGTAGAAAACCCAACCTTTCACCAGCTTCAACAGCTGGCCTAGCTAAAATAATCCGGCTGACCTTCTTGTCGACCAGAAAGGACACCGCCTCGGCCATCGCAAGATAGGTCTTTCCTGTTCCTGCTGGACCAATTCCAAAGACGATATCGAATTTCTCAATGGCATCAAGGTATTTACGCTGATTAATACTCTTGGGCCTCACATGTCGTTTGCCCAAGGGAACCACCGTGCCGCGAAGAAAAAAATCATGGAGATCGATAGCCGGATCCTGGGCTACTAACTGGGCGGCCCGTTTTACGTCGCCTTTAGCGAAGTCGTGACCGTTTCGCAATAACGCGCCCAACTGCTCAACCAGACCCGCAAGCTTATCAATGTCAGTCGCGCGTCCTTCGACCAGTAGCTCGTTCCCATTTGTACGGATTGTAACGTTGAAGAGAAGTTGGAAGTTCTTGAGATTCTCGTCGAACGATCCGAATAATGTTTCGATCCCCTCAACTGGAATCGGTATCTTTCGAATGGGGGATGAAGAGGTCGGAGCCATGCTCGTGTCAACCGTTTGAACGCAGTTTTAGTTCCCTGAGTTGTTTCGGGTCTACATCAGCTGGTGCACCAGCCATCAAATCCACGGCCGTTGCAGTCTTTGGAAAAGCAATCACATCCCGGATAGAAGTCTCACCTGCGAGTAAAGCGATAATTCGGTCGAGGCCAAGCGCAATACCTCCGTGCGGGGGAGTACCGTGTTCAAGAGCATCGAGAAAAAAGCCAAACCTCGACTTAGCCTCCTCAGGCCCGATGTTCAGTAACTCAAACATCCGTCGCTGTGTCGCCTGGTCGTGAATTCTGATACTACCTCCACCGATCTCACTTCCATTCAGCACAAGATCATAGGCCTTCGCCCGTACAGCCCCCGGCTCACTTGAGAGCCGTTCTAGGTCAGCATCAACTGGGGAAGTAAAGGGATGATGCATTGCGGTGTACCGGCGACCGGCTTCGTCCCATTCAAGCAGCGGAAAGTCCACCACCCAAGTAAAAACAAACCGGGTCGGGTCGAGCCATCCGCGCTTTTGAGCGATCTCCAGCCGTAACTGCCCTAGTAATTTCGATGCGACCACACCATCGCCCGCAGCAATCAGAATGAGGTCCTCTTTCCCGGCTCCCGCTAACTCGAGCGCCGAACGCACGGCCGCTTCACCAGCCACCTTGAGCACCGAACTCTGCACCTTTCCGTCAGGACCGTAACGGGCCCAAACAAGTCCAGCCGCGCCCAACTCACCGGCGCGGGCCACCAAGTCATCCAACTCACGCCGGGACGCAGTTCCACCACCAGAAATCGGCAGGGCTCGAATTGCCCCCCCTGTCTCCACCACCTGCCTAAACACCTTGAAGTTCGAGTCAACAAAAGCCTTGGAAATATCTTCCACAGCTAGGTCACAGCGAAGGTCAGGTTTGTCACTACCATAACGAGCTAGGGCCTCCGAATAGGCCAGTCGCCGAAACGGTATTTCAATGCTCCCGAGTCCAACAGCCTCAAACAACTCCTGCATCAATCGCTCAATGAGTTCAAAGATTTGATCTTGACTGGCAAACGAGACCTCAACATCGACCTGCGTAAATTCTGGTTGCCGGTCGGCTCTGAGATCTTCGTCACGAAAACATCGCACAATTTGGAAGTAACGATCCATGCCGGCAATCATCAGCAGTTGCTTAAAGATCTGCGGCGACTGGGGTAAGGCGAAAAACTGTCCAGCGTGAACTCGACTCGGCACTAAGTAGTCTCTTGCGCCCTCCGGTGTCGATTTAGTCAAAACCGGTGTTTCAATTTCCAAGAAATCATGGGTATCAAAAAACCGCCTGATCACATTGGTCGCCCTGTGGCGGAGCTGAATGTTTTGCTGCATTCGCGGCCTACGCAGATCGAGATAACGGTACCGCAGGCGAAGATCTTCAGATACAGAAGTCTCTTCAGCAATTTGAAATGGCGGTCTTACGGCTTCATTGAGCACTCGAATGTCACCGGCAGCAATCTCAACTGTTCCCGTGGCTAACTTAGGATTCACAGTTTCCTCCGACCGCATCTCCACTGGGCCGATAACCGCCACCACGAACTCTGGACGCAGCCGCTTGGCAGTCGCTAGCAAATCACTGTCATCCCGAGCAACCACTTGTGTTACACCGTAACGGTCACGCACATCGAAGAAGATGAGTGCACCGAGGTCACGGACGCGATGTACCCAGCCGAGCAAGACCACCGGCTTACCAACATCGGCCTCCCTTATCGCCCCACAGGTATGGGTCCTGACGAGATCCTTTAGTTGTTCACTCACTAGAGCTGTTATTCCTCAATCATGATGCTGATAACAATACGTCTACAATCTTGTCGCGCGCCACCTTGCACTGCTCTCCTGTGGCCATCGTCTTGACCGTCACCTCTCCGGTGGCTAATTCATCATCGCCAAGAATCACCACATGGCTTACTCCAGCACGATTGGCGCGTTTCATTTGCGCCTTGGCGCTTCGAGCCTCATAGTCCACCAGCGTTCTGAGCCCGCCCGCCCGTAACGCTCGGGCGAGCACAAAAACAGCATCCTGTGCTAACGAACCGATCGCAGCCACAAACACATCAGGCGCCATCTGATCATTCACATCCGGCAGCGCCAGCACCAATCGCTCAAGGCCTGCTGCAAAACCGATGCCTGGTCGGTCTGGTCCACCTAGGCGCTTGACAAGACCATCGTAGCGTCCGCCACCTAACAATGCGTTCTGCGCGCCCAGCTTCGATGAGAGAAGCTCAAAAGTCGTTCGGGTGTAGTAATCGAGACCCCGAACCAGACGATGAGACAATCGGAACGGTTGGTCGTATAGCCGTAGGTGCTGTTGCACGGCCTCAAAGTGCCCACGACACGCATCGCACAGATAATCCGTCGAGTGTGGCAGTCGGTTAATAGTCGACTGGTCAGCTTCTACCTTACAATCGAAAATCCGTAGTGGGTTGGTCTTGGCTCGCCGCTGACAATCTCCGCACAGCTTCGACAGGTCTCCTCCCAATGCATTTAGCAGAGCCTCGCTAAACATCGGCCGACAGTCAGGGCACCCCACCGAATTAATCACCAACTCGGATTCGTCGATCCCCAGTTCACCAACGAATGTGCAGGCCATCTCCATGACTTCCGCATCAAGCGACGCTTCGGCAACACCGAAGACCTCGACGTTTAGCTGATGAAACTGTCGATACCTTCCCTTTTGCGGCCGTTCGTACCGAAACATTGGACCTAGCGTAAAGAGCTTCGCCACAGATAGTGACTGTTCGAGAGAGTGCTCGACAAACGCCCGGACAATACTAGGCGTCGCCTCAGGACGCAGTGTTACCCGCTGACCACCCTTGTCGTCGAATGCATACATTTCCTTCTGAACAATGTCAGTCGATTCACCCGTCCCTTTCGAGAACAGTTCCTCCCGTTCAATAATGGGAGTACGTAACTCGTAATATCCGTAACGGCTGCAAACCCGCCGCGCGACTTCCTCCACCCGCTGCCAGCGTTCCACCTGGTCCGGTAGGATGTCCCGCGTTCCTCTAACGGCTGAAATCATCTATGTCGTGTGCTCACGAGCTATTCAGCGACCGGCGACAAGGCGAGGGTCGCAGTAAATGATCGTGGCAATCCCAATGGAAGGATAATCATTAACTGCCGTCAATCATGGCATAATTGTAGATCCCATGCGAGTCAGCGACGCGCTCAACCGTCCGTTGTCCAGCCTACGGTTATCGGTCACCGACCGATGTAATCTCCGATGCCAGTACTGCATGCCAGAGGCCGATTATGTCTGGCTTCCACGCGAGAGTATCCTCACATTCGAGGAAACAACCAGCCTTGTCGGTGCATTTACGGCCCTGGGCGTAAATAAAGTCCGTTTAACCGGTGGTGAGCCATTGCTTCGCCAGGATCTTCACACTCTCATCAGATCACTAGCGTCGAAACTTGAATTACGTGATCTCGCACTTACGACGAATGGTGTCTTCCTTTCCAGCCAAGCCCAAGCACTGCGCTCCGCTGGACTAAGCCGTATCACGGTGAGTATGGATACCCTTAGGCCCGAGCGCTTTGTCAAACTGACACGGTTGGATTCACATCGAGCCGTACTTGCCGGTATCGACGCGGCCATCGAAGCTGGATTCGACAACATCAAACTCGACACTGTGGTCATTAGGGGCGTCAATGATGACGAATTATCAGACTTAATTGACTACGGCCGTGAACACCATTTGGAAGTCCGCTTCATCGAATACATGGATGTCGGAGGAGCTACGCAATGGTCAAATGAAGCGGTTGTATCAAGGCGCGAGATGCTCAGCACTCTCTCCGAGAAGTATGGCCCTATCACGCCGGTTAAAAAGCTCAACTCCGCACCCGCAGATCGGTTCACCTTCCCGGACGGCACAATTTTTGGCATCATCTCTTCGACAACCCAACCGTTCTGCCGAAGCTGCGATCGCAGTCGATTGACTGCAGATGGTATTTGGTATCTCTGCTTATATGCTCATTCTGGGACTGACCTTCGAAAGTCGCTTCGTGAAGGTGCTTCAATCGGTGACCTCCAAGATCAGATCACTTCCGTATGGAAGGAGCGAGTCGACCGCGGAGCTGAAATGCGCCTTGCAGAGGTCCAACGTGAACCGCTGATCCCCGTTCGGCGGCTTCGAGAAGAACCCCACCTAGAAATGCACACCCGCGGCGGATAGTTATTGAGGGCCATTTCCTGACGCTCCTGTGGCCAATATAGATGACGAAAGGCTCGACTTCGGCCGACGTAGCTATCATTGGCGCTGGAGTCTTTGGAGCCTAGATCGCTTATTATCTGCGCCAATCAGGCCGATCGGTCATTCTGCTTGACACCTTATGGTGCAGGACACACGCGTGCCAGTTCTGGAGGTGAATCGCGCCGATACCCTCAGGACTCAGCTTGCTGATTCAACCCGAAAAACCCTCGCAAAAACTAATTGGCTGCGGCTTGATGGCAACACCCTGTATCTAACAGCTATTCTTGACTGGTTCGGCGATGACTTTGTTTCGCACTTTGGACATACCGTCAGCGCTGGTCGCGCTGAACGTGACAGAGTCTTCCTTGGACTGGTCGCAACCTACGGACCCAGCAAAATCGCTTCACTAGCGCATACCGGAACGCCAATAATCAGATTCTTAAAGTACGACTGGACCTTGAATGACATCAGTGAACGATAAATCCTTCGGGTCGCTATCTCGTCACTCTCTTCAACGATCTCGAATCAAAACGTCCCAATAGCCGGATCCCGAATAGCAACGCCAGACAACCTACATATATTCCTGGACGCCTCAAGTCAATCTTGGTCTGCCAAAGAAAGTGCGCAGCGCCAGCGCCAGCACTAAAGTAGACCAACCGGTGTAGCTGCTGCCATCGCCGACCACCAAGTCGGCGGACCATGGCGTGTGTCGATGTGACAGCCAATGGAATCAACAGGACGAATCCGGTGAATCCAGCCGTTATATATGGCCGATTGATGACATCATCAAGAATCGCGTCCAGATCGAAAAACCAGTAGTCGACACCATAGGTCACGAAATGCAGACATGCGTAAAAGAATGTGAACAGGCCGACCATACGCCGAAGTGGCACAAGCCGGCTCCAAGCCGTCAAGTAGCGGAGCGGAGTGATCGCTAAGGTGCCTAGGAGGAAACGAAATGTCCAAATACCTGTTTGATGGGTGACCTCTTCGATCGGATTGGCACCGAGATCATCTGTGAATGCCCTACCGACCAACCAAAGGGCAGGCAGAACACAAGCCACAAATACCGCTCGCTTGAGAGAGCCGAGACCCACAACGAAACCTCACTATTTCGAACCGAACAGCCTCAGAAGAACCGGCGCAGGTCCATACCGTTATAAAGGGACGCTACTTGATCGTCGTACCCGTTGAACATCAAAGTAGGCTGCCGGAAGAAACGATCGATGCGCCGTTCCGAACGCTGACTCCATCGCGGATGGTTAACAGCGGGGTTCACATTGGCGAAAAACCCGTACTCGTTTGGAGTGGCCTTGTTCCACGCAGTTCTTGGCTGGTCAGCTGTAAATCGCATTCGAACGATTGACTTAATACTCTTGAAACCGTATTTCCACGGCACTATTAGTCGAATTGGAGCACCGTTTTGATTGAGGAGCGTCTTACCATACAGCCCAACAGCGAGAATTGTAAGTGGGTGCATCGCTTCATCCATACGAAGGCCCTCAACATACGGCCAGTCGAGCACCGGCCGACGCGCACCTGGCATTTCCGACAAGCGGAGAACTGTAGT
The DNA here is from genome assembly GCA_036012125.1 of Vicinamibacterales bacterium. NCBI lineage: Bacteria > Pseudomonadati > Acidobacteriota > Vicinamibacteria > Vicinamibacterales > Vicinamibacterales bacterium. The sequence continues at coordinate 85,683 of DASCOS010000020.1, forward strand.
GAACTCTACGTACTTCGCTTTGGATGTTGGCTGAAAACGGTTAATGAGTGTGGAAAGGGGAAAGCCAACCCAAGGTATGATCATCGACCATGCTTCAACACAGCGAAGGCGATATACACGCTCTTCTAGAGGGATTCCTTTAAGGAGGTCCTCAATGTGATAATCCGCAGGTTTTGCCACATGACCATCGACCCTGATTGTCCATGGTGACGTAGTTAATGTATGTGCATTGCGTGATGGATCACGTTTATCGAGACCGAACTCGTAGTAGTTGTTGTAACTCGTAATGTCTTCAAATGAATTCTTGGGCTCATCGGTTCCAAAAGGGCCGGGTTGAACATTTGAAATCTCCTCCTGACCCAGCGACGTCGCCTCAGCATCCTTTCCCAGGGCAAGACCGCCCGTCGTGACACCAAGTGTGACACCGGCCGCAGTATGGATAAACTCCCGCCGATTTAGAAAGATGCGCTCCTCGGTAATCTCAGAGGAGGCGATGTCCGGCGGAGGCTGTATCAGCATAAATGCTCTCCATATCGTCGTTGGCCGGGGCAACGCTTGTAATCACTACGGGCTACCGTGCCCCCTCATCGTATCAAAGACCAATATTTCTTAGCGGTAATCGAGGCTTACCCTGATCGGCACCAAGCGAAGTAACGTTTAAGCCAAGTACGTAAGCGCGGTGTTAATAACTTCAGCCGATAAATGTCACCAATCTTCTTAAGCGCTTCCCCTTGGGTCGGATAAGGATGAATCGTCGCAGATAGGTCGGCAAGACTGCCACCATGAGTAATGACGCACGCTGCCTCACCTATCATTTCACCAGCATGCCTTGCCACAATAGTACATCCAAGTAACTTGCCTCGGTCGTGATGGACACGCACAAATCCGTTAGCTTCTTCATCAATTACCGCACGGTCAACGTCAGAAAGCGGGACCGTCAACGTGGAGACCTGTCGTCCCTGTTCTCGAGCCTCCTGCTCATACAAACCCACATGGGCTATCTCGGGATCAGTATAGGTGCACCAAGGAATCACCAATGCACTAGCGCTCTTCCGACCAAAAAATAGAGCATTCTGAATGACGATACGGGCCATCGCCTCGGCTGCGTGAGTAAACCTAAATGAAGAACAGACGTCTCCGGCGGCGAAAATACGCGCCGCTGATGTTCGCAGCCGGTCATCGACAACCACACCCTGCTGACTGTAAGCAACGCCGGCGGCCTCAAGATTAAGATTTTCCACGTTCGGCGTGCGACCAGTCGCCACAAGCAGTTGATCGCCGATAACCTCACTTTGCACGCCATCCCGCTCAAACTGCACTTGGAAACCATCATTACTCGGCTTCACCAGCTGAAGCCGTAGCCCTAGTTCCGTTCGCACCCCATCACGACGAAGCTGACCTGCCACCACCTCAGCAGCATCGCGGTCTTCCCGGGGTAGGAACTGAGTCGACAAGTCAAGTAATGTCACTTCACTACCAAACCGCGCAAAAGCCTGAGCCATCTCACAGCCAACAGGCCCTCCACCAATGATCGCAAGTCGACTCGGTCGTTCAGTCAACCAATAAAAGGTCTCATTCGTTAAGTAGGGAATGTCAGCGAGACCAGGAATCGATGGTACGGCTGGCCGCGTACCCGTTGCAATAACCGCGCGCTTGAACCGTAACCCCTGCCCGTTCACTGCAATCTCGGCCGGTCCGGTGAATTGGGCGTCACCAAAAAAAACGTCTACACCAAGACTCGCAAAACGTTGGGCTGAATCGTGCGTGCTGATATCTGCTCTGCGGCGGCGCATCCGCCGCATAACCTCCTTAAAATCAACTTCTACTGCACCAACACTGATACCTAGCACCTCACCCTTACGTATTTCACCTACTATTCGAGCTGCCCTCAATAAACTCTTAGATGGCACACACCCCACGTTTAAACAATCACCACCCAGAAGTGCCCGCTCAACAAGCGCCACTTTCGCCCCTAATCTTGCCGCACCAGAAGCGGTCACAAGACCGGCTGTGCCAGCACCAATAACGAGTAAATCGTAGACTTCGTCACCGGTAGGATTCCTCCAGTTCTTAGGACGTACATGTGATAGCAACTTGAGGTTCGCCTCGTCGAGTGGGTGGATAAGCGAATTAGCGTCCATATCAAATGGTTCCTGGGGAATACGAACTATTTGCCTAAAACCTCTCGACACTAAGCCCGAATGTTGCGACGGTAGTAAATCCTTGCCAGTCGTTCTGGCGACATGCCGGCCATATACAACATTAGCAGGCAGAGATTTCCCGCGCTTCGAAGGAACCAGCCGTCGCGACGCCAACGTCGCGGCGATACTCGGATGGGTAGAGCTGAATGCCAGAGCCGCCCTCGCTGTCGAAGCCGGCGCACGATATCAACGTCCTCCATCAATGGCCATGACTTATAACCACCCATCGCCTCAAAGACATCGCGCCTGACAAACAGTCCTTGGTCACCGAAGGGCAAGTCCAGCCACCGGACTCTCCACCCCACACCACGTTCGAGCAGACGCGCTTGCCAATTTTCAGCATCGAGTACGAATCGGAAACTCCCACCAACGACGTCCGACATTCCGTCAATGCGAGCGATCTCATGGTCCCACCCAACGGGTAAACCGGTGTCAGCGTGGATAAAGCACAGCCACTGGCCATTCGAAACCGCAGCTCCATGATTCATCTGTGGCCCACGTCCAATCCTTGACTGCATCCAGCGGATGTTCGGAAACCTGACGCGCAACTCTTCGAGGGCCGGATCGGAGCCGCCGTCGACAACGATGATTTCACTTGAGCGTTCTACGCTCACTACTGGTAACGTATTAATCAAACGTGCCAATTGCTCCGCATCACGTAGCACAGGAATAATGATCGAAATAAACGGTTCGCTCGTATGTGTCATATCCCCTGAACTACAACACAGGACACCGCTGGACTACTTTCCTAGAGCAATTGCACGCGATTCAGAAGTTTTACCCGCTGCCCTTTAGACCAAGAAAAGTGGTAATGCGATCCCAGATAGTGTCTAGGCTATCGTGAAGCTGATGGCCATCATCAAGTAGGCAGCACTCTACGTAGGAACGTGACCGGGCAAAGCGCTCTACCATGACTGGATCAACAGCGTCGTCCAAACGCCCTTGGAAGATGATCGTCGATGGTCCGTCTTGAATCGAGAATGAGTCGTATTGCGCCGCGTCGGCGTAAAGCTCATAACCCACCTGACGGCGCTCACCAAAAGCGTGATGAACGATATCGAGATGCCCATCGTCTCGCCACTGCTCAACCCCAACCGTACCCATACGGCGATTGGTGCCAAAGTCTAAGGCCGGGGCTAGGAGAATTAGCTGTGTAATTGGTGAACGAGCTACTGCCTCGAAAGATTGGCGCGCGGCAGTATGCCACGCCACAAACCCCCCAAGACTGGACCCTATCAAGACGACCGGCCCCTCAGACAGTCGCGCAATGGCGTTGTCGACCTGCCCAATCATGCGAGATGTTGTAATAGTTTTAAATTCGGGTTCATTAAAGTCTGGACAGTGCAACGGTAAACCAAGGGACCGTAAGCGTTCCGCAAGCCACATCGCCTTTGTGGACTTAGCTGACGATGCAAAACCATGCAGATAAAATAGATGCATTCGGGCAGACACAGCTCATCAGGATACTTGCCGGCTTCTGTGTAGCTCAGAGCTTACGCTTACAACCAGGCCGACATCGACACTGAATGGTCTTATCCCCATCGGTCTCATAGTCATAACCCAACTCCTCGCCCTTTCGAATATTTTTAGCCGCTCGGATCCATATAACGTCGCCTTCAATATCAACCCAGCAATTAGGTTTACACTTGTGATTGATGAAGCGCGCGATATTCCCGCCCACGCCTGCATCCCTCACCCATCTGCTATTCAATTCAAAACACCAGATGTGCCCTTTCTCCAGGTACTTGTCCTGACGCGGGAGACTCTTCTTTTGGGTAATCTTCTCACCCGCGTAGTTGATGATCTTCGTGCTTCGCTTGATCTGAGTCTTTGCAAATACACCCCAACCGTGAATCTTTGAGCGCCTTCGTTCGATCAACGTCTTCGCCCGCTCCTGGTAATCCTCCAATGTTCGTCGACGACTCACTTACACCTCCGTGGATTTAACTCGTTAAACTGACTCGGCACATTACTATCGTCATTGTATCGTGGCGCATTAGATTCGATTTTAATCTCTCAAGGAATGCATACGGTATTTTCAGTAGAAATCGTGTGAGTTGACCGCTGGATACTGGCCACTGAGTCCGCTCAACCTCTCTGCCTTAACCGATGTCACTCCCTTCTGAATCTGCAGTGTACCCTCAGCCATCAGAAATGACTCATCCACGATGTCTAGACACTGCTTGGCAAATAGAGAGGGACTCACGATAACACTCGCCGTACCAGTCTCGTCCTCAAGTGTTAGAAAGACGAAACCTTTAGCTGTGCCGGGACGCTGACGGGTAATAACCATACCCGCGATGCGAACGTACCGACCGTTTCGCGTACGTGGCAAATCAATAGCCCGTAACACACCGCGCATCGCCAGTTCCCCACGTTGTAAAGCCATCGGATGCGGTCCAAGCGTTAATCCTGTTCTAGCGTAATCGGCAATTACGCGTTCGGTCAGCGTCATCGGTTCCAAAGGAGATCTCCCTACTCCTGATTTCAGCTTACTGTCACCTCTCCCCTTGAAGAGGTCTCCTTCCGGCCTAACCGCCTGCTCAATCTGCCACAACGCACTGCGTCGATCGTGTCCGAATGCGTTCAGCGCACCAATCTCCGCGAGCGCTGCTAGTTCGTCCTTCCGAATACTGGTCCGTGCAATCAAATCTTCGATTGACGCAAAGCGTGCTAGCTCCTCGCTCTCATTTGCCTCCACTTCCAATCGATTAGAAGTTTCAATGGCTTGCCCAACATCTTTTCGTACACCGGACACGTAACAAATCCCTAGTCGTATCGCACCGTTTACCTCAACCGCACACTTCCAGTCAGATCGCTGCACATCGATCGCTTCGAACCGCACACCGTGACGCTGTGCATCTTTGACTAATGTTGCAGGGTGATAAAACCCCATAGGCTGGTTATTCAAGAGAGCGGTATAAAAGGCAGCTGGAAAATGTACCTTAAGATATGCGCTCGCATAGGCAATTAACGCAAAGCTCGCCGCATGTGATTCGGGGAACCCATACAGTGCGAACGACGTGATCGACTGCACGATTTCGTCGGCTGCAGAACCAAAAATCCTCTGCCGAACCATCCCCTCGCGTAAGCGCGTCTCAATCTTCTCCATGCGCTGCTCTGATCGTTTAAAACCGAAAGCTCGCCGTAACTCCTCAGCCTCACCACCAGAGAATCCAGCCGCCACCATCGCCATCCGCAGGAGTTGTTCCTGAAAGAGCGGCACTCCCAATGTGCGACGCAAAATTGGTTCGAGTGACAGGTGCGGATACGTCACTGGTTCGCGCCCATCTCGTCGCTTTAAGTAGGGATGTACCATCTGACCAACGATCGGGCCAGGACGGATGAGCGCAACCTCTACCACTAGGTCATAGAAGCACTTGGGACGGAGCCTGGGCAAAGTCGCCATCTGGGCTCTCGACTCGACCTGGAACACGCCGATAGTGTCAGCTTCACAGAGCATCCGGTAGACATCGGGGTCATCCGGCGGTACATGCGCTAGGTCCAGACGCACGGCGTCAGACCTACCGTCCGCGTCATTTCCTCCTTGGCAATTGATGAGAGTAATCGCATCCTGCAAGACAGCCATCATGCCAAGCCCGAGTAAATCGACCTTGATAATTCCCATGGCAACACAGTCGTCTTTGTCCCACTGGATAACAGTACGTTCGGACATGCTGGCATTTTCGAGGGGAACAACTTCATCGAGCCGACCGCGGCATATCACCATACCGCCGGAGTGCTGTCCCAAATGGCGCGGCAAATCACGCATCCGAGGCCAGAGCGCGGTAAAAGCCCGCACACGAGGGTCCTCAGTGTCGCATGCTGCATCATGAAGACGATGCTTAGGAATTTCCTCAGAGTCAGTCAACTCGAAGTGGCTCCGTTTAGCCAGACGGTCGACCTCATTGGAGTCTAGCCCTAGCGCCTTGCCCAACTCACGTGTCACGCTACGGTCGCGATAGGTAATAACATTCGCTGTCATGGCAGCACCCAACTGCCCGTAACGCTCATAGACGTACTGGATGACACGCTCGCGCCGCTCGCCGCTCGGTAAGTCGAGATCAATGTCAGGCCACTCTCCACGTTCCTCCGAAAGAAACCGTTCAAACAGCAGATCCATGCCTACAGGATCTACCGCCGTAATACCCAAGCTGTAACAGACAGCACTGTTAGCCGCCGAACCACGACCCTGCGCAAGAATTCCTTGCTGGCGACAGAAATTGACGATGTCCCAGACAATAAGAAAATAACCCGCTAGCTTGAGTTTCTCGATGAGGTCTAATTCTCGTGCAATCTGCCGTCGAGCGCGCTCGTTGTACGGCCGGTAGCGTTCGTGCGCACCGACCAACGTAATCTTTCTCAGAAATGATGCCATCGTTTCACCCAGCGGTACTGGATACTCCGGAAAACGGTAGTCGAGATCAGCCAGCGTGTACTGCAGTCGATCGGCGAGTACTTCGGATGCGCGAACCGCCTCAGGAAAGTCGTGGAACAGACGAACCATGTCGCTGGACGGTTTCAGATAACGCTCGGCATTACGTGCTAAACGTCGACCAGCCTGGTCGACCGTTGTCCTATGGCGAATGCATGTCAGGATGTCGTGGAGCGGACGATCGGCTGACGCGGCAAATCGCACGCCATTAGTCGCCAAGAGCGGCACATGATACGCCGATGCAAGAGCCACCAGAGCCTGCGTATCGGCCTCTTCGTCCCGGAGTAGATGCCGTTGCACTTCAACATAGACGTTTCCAGAACCGAATAGCCCAATGAGTCGATCAAGCATCCCGCCGACGCCATATTGTTGACTGTCTAGTAACGGCCGACCGGCCAGCGCAACAAGACCACGCGTTGCGCCATCAAATTCCTCAAGTGTGAGTGCTCCTCGACCTTTTGGCGCCCGTAATTTCATCCGGGTCACGAGTCGGCAGAGGTTACAATAGCCTTCCTTCGACTCGACGAACACCGGTAGCCGCCAAGGGCATACGTCACCAAATCCGTCAACATCCTCTCGCACCGTCGTAATCGTTAGTTCACTTCCGATAATCGGTCTAATTCCGGCAGCTGTTGCCGCCTGATGGAACCTCGGTGCGCCGTAAACTCCGTCACGATCGAGTAACGCAAGCGCTGGGTAGTTAAGTGCGGCCGCGCGATCAACAAGTGCCTCTGGCGTCGACGCACCATCGAGAAAGGAGAAAGCTGAAGCAGTATGAAGCTCGATATACATCAGTCGAGGAATCCAGCAACAAACCATTCACCGTGTGTACGGTCGCGATAAATGCAATAGACACTCCCGTCATCAAGCTCAACGTCCCATTCGTCGCGGCTCCAGTAGCCAGTTGAGAGCTCCTGGTCGACCGACTGCGTTTGCTCCCACCAATGTCCAGATGATCGCCATGGACCGGCGCATCGCTCAACCGAACGACGACCGATACCACCACTTGCCGACACTAGAACTGGGCATCCACAATCGACCGTCACTTGTGCAACTAATGGAAGGTGAAATCGACGTGAGATCGCAATAGGACCGGTTTGCTCTGCCGCTTCGAGATGTATTGCCGATGACATCGTCGGGGCGAAAGGTCCGACGTCGAACGCGTTGGGATGGTGCGTCTCGGATAACACGGGAGCACCGCACCGTTCTGAACCCATCAATATCTTCAGACGTGCTAACAAAGTTGATAACTGCTCAATCGAAGGAACGGCTTTCTCAAACAGTGAGAATTGCGTAATACGCGTAGGTGCGGGAATCGCAGTGACCACCACGAGGTCGATACCTGCTGGTGGCGGATGCGATTTAAGATTAAGAACTAGAAGCGTGCAGAGCATCCGTGAATCGCAAATCGGTGCTGGTAGTTGCAGCGTTCGTGTATACCAAACCCGTGTGACGAGCCAGAGACGAACAATTAAAACAGCCGCCGCAACACCCGCCTGGCTGAGTTGTAACACCAGCGACTCAAGCATCGGGCGGAGTCCTGAGGCGAGCGTCTCGAACCCTTCAACCGGCCATTCAAGGTCAAGCGCCACTTCGAATAGCCGATTTTCAGGTGTAGGAACCAACGGCTGTGATTCCTCGCCGCAAGCGCATTTCTGCCACATAACACCTTCTGTGCCAAATCTCGAAAAAAGTGCATCGCGCGGTAGTGCCGCCACATCACCAAGCGTTGCGAGCCCCCAGCGTTTAAAAATGTTGATCATCCGACTTACGTTTCGATTACGTACTTCGAGGGGTATTGCAGCATTCCTCTGCAAACAAAAATTTGCGACCCTTGTAAGAATGTCCAAAGGCAACGTGGCAATAGTTGTAGCTTCTCTACCGGGCTTAATCACCGTAAGTGCATCAGTACGGCCGTAGACCGATAGAACTGCGGCAATCCGTGTCGCCGCTAGCGCCACACGGCAGTGGATCCCCTGTTCGATGGCCTTCCGTTGCACGGCAGCTCCAAACGCTCTAGGACTACCCCACATTCCACGCAGTCCAGTCACATCTAAAACAACCGTCCGCGCATCGACCATTTCCAGACGAGGAGAAAAGTAACGGGCCAGAGAGAGGAGATCTTTAGAGAATTGATCGCTGGATAATGAACGGCCTCGACGAGATCCCACAACATGCACACTAGCGAACATAGCTAGAGTCTTACGAGCCGGAAAGCGACGAGGAATGCATCGCTTCAGCTGAAATGAACAATTTGAAAGCACGGCCGTCGTCCGGACGCCGTGCTCCAGTCACACGGACGGTGACTTCAAGACCTCTCAGTAGGCTACCGTGGCCAATGTTGCCAGACCATCTGACAGCGTCTTCGGCCTTTTGCAGGTTTAATGTCACCCCTCCTGCACTTCGAGCAACCGACCGGTTACCCATCAGAACGCAAACTGTTGGCTGTCCCTTGATAGCACGCGGTAACCGCATCCATGTGGTGAACGGAATCCGACTGAGTGTGCTTTCTGACAGATCGGTTAGGTCTAGTGCGATTATTCCGAAACCACCTGCATTGAGCAGCAATCCAAGCGCCTTGAGCGCCCGGCCTAGAGAGCGCGCCTCGTCTTCGCCGTGGGTATCCGGATGCCCACGGATCCATAAGAGATGCGATAGTTTAATTCCGGATGTCACTGCCGAGCCTGGGGCGAACGTATCAAGCGTGTCAATAAGACCTACCAGCTCGCCACGGCTGGTCGCCGCTGCCATTGCCGCACATAGCACACTCATCCGGCCGGATGAACGTAACCCGACGATCTCCGAAAGCTCGCCTTTAGGTAGCCCACCGTCAAGTGCCTCATCAAGTGCATCAATACCTGTTGACGCTAACTGAACTTTCTCCAGGTAATCTATGTAACTATTTGATAATAAAGTGTTTCCTAAATTCTTACTCCTGAGAAGTCTTTCTAAGTCTACTTTTTTCAACACAACTTTCGTATTTTATTCGCCATTAAAGAAAAATTGCAAGAAGCCAACCTACACTGACCTCACTCCGGTAAATCGCTACACGGTTTCCTGCTCGGTGCGTGAAGCGGCCCACGCTGGACCAGAGGGCCACAGCCCAGAAGACCCAGTGATAGGGTAGTGACCTGTGTCCATCCGCCAAACTCGCCGTTCGTAATCAACCAACCATCTGCAAAGAATCCTCACCACGCGGCCAAACCATTGAGAGATGACCCGGAGAACTCAAACGTCACTTCTAGATCCATGCTAGCGTCGCCGGGCTCGCGTGCCTTACGCCGCCTCGGCGCTGCACTTGCCTATCGTAACTTTCGTATCCTCTGGTGCGGCTCCTTCGTATCCACGGTCGGCATGTGGGTACAAAGGGTCGCGCAAAATTGGCTCATTCTTACACTCACTGGCTCAGCGTTCTATCTCGGCCTAGCTTCGTTCATGAGCGACCTACCGGTTCTACTTTTTACACTCATCGGAGGTGTCATTGCTGATCGTCACGATCGTCGTTATCTACTGATCGGTTCGCAATGCATTCAGATGGTCCCGGCTTTCGTCTTGGCCGCACTTGTCTACTTCAACGTCGTTCAGATCTGGCAGATTCTGCTCCTTGCGTTCATAACCGGGTGCGGCCAGGCATTCGGCGGTCCCGCGCACCAATCCCTCATACCAGCACTCGTTCCCAAAGAAAATCTACCCAACGCGATTGCACTAAATTCGATTCAATTCAATCTCGGTCGATTCATCGGACCACTCATCGCTGGAGTGACAATGACAGCGTTAGGCACAGCTGCCTGCTTCGGCTTTAATGGGCTCTCCTTTTTCGTGGTGATCGTCGCACTGATGTCGCTGCGCGTGAAGCATTTGCCGCCGTCAACCCGACAGCGCATGCTTGATGAATTACGAGGTGGACTGTTCTACGTCCGTCACCAAGGTTCACTGACCTCATTGACTAGCCTAGCTTTCATAACAACGCTTCTCGGCTTCCCGTTACTGACCCTACTACCCGTCATCGCTCAGGATGTCTTCGCGCAGGGAGTCGAACAGTACAGCCGGATGATGGCATTCGTAGGCGCCGGAGCAGTCGTGGGTGCGCTGACTGTCGCTTGGTTGGGTAAGTTCCGTCACATGGGCGTGACATTATTGTTTGTGCAGCTTGCCTTCGGCGGACTTGTCGTCGCTTTCTCATTTTCACGTGTAATGCTGCTAAGCGAGGTCCTGCTCTTCTTCGCTGGCACAATGCTCATCATGGTGTTCTCGCTGACCACTTCTCTCGTGCAACTCGTCGCTCCAAATGAACTCCGTGGCCGCGTCATGAGTATTTTCATGGTTGCGTTCCGTGGCGGAATCCCTCTGGGCAACCTGATCGCTGGCTCCGTGGCAGACCGAATATCTGCACCATTCGTATTAGGAATAAATGGCATGGTTCTCACCGTGATCGCCTGTTATTTTCTGACTCGAAGTCACGGGGTCAGGACTTTGTAAGCAAAGTCTCAAAGATGAGAACTACCTCCATCTCAGGCGTGACGTAAAGTTCGGTCTAGCACAGCGGCACCTAAAGAATCTTGCACCTCAAGAGACGGCAAGCCAGTAAATACCGAGAAGAATCGAAGCCGCGGCCGTTACCCCTGCAGCAATACGGCTCACGCCGAGCAGGATACGACTGGACATCAGTTGTGCCAGCAACATTCCGAACGAGCACATCGCCAGTACAATTCCCATGGTAAAGATCGTGACGAACCCAAGTAGGGCTAGGAATGACCCCTTCTCCGCCTCAGCAGCAGAGAACGACGTTAAGAGTGTCAGGGCCCGCAGACCACTAACTGCAAAGATCGCGCCTAGTGCCGTTGGAATATAGGAATGCAAAGCGTGGGTCGAACGTTGATTCTGACTGCCAAAACTCAGATGCCTAGCAAGATTCGATGAGTGAACATGAGCGGGTGTGTAGACTTCACGATTTATCAACACCCAAAACCCCATCCCACCCAACACCACGAGTAGCCAACCGCTGACCAACTCCCCTCCTCGCTCTAGCACAACGGGTACCTGCCAACCAAACAGTAAGACGGCTGCAGCACTGGCACCCAGAACTACCGCGTGACCGCACGCGAACCTTAGGGCCACCCTGAAGGCTTTCCCCCTTACTTGATCATCACGGCCATGGGCTGAAAGAGCGGCAATGGCCATTAGGTGGTCAGCGCCGAGGCCATGCACAAATCCAAGCAGGAAAGCAGATGACGCTAAGAGCACACAGGACGCCTTCTCCGAGTTCCTCGGTGCTCCATCAATCTATTATCGAGCGAAGGGCAAGCGTCCAACTAACAGGTAAGACCACAGGGTTGTAGCAGATTACGTCGTCACACGCCTGGTACTCAAACACGCCATCGATGATCAGCGACCCACCATCCACCGCACGCTGTCGAATCTCTGGCACGGTCGGAATTGTGATGTCCTGTGCGATCCGAAACGGCTGCTGATAGACCTCTACCCGCTCGTCGAGCGGCTCAAAGTGATAAATCTCCGACTCGGGATAAATGATGGGGTGGGTAACTAGCCCTTCCTTAGGATTTATTCGAAGAGTAATCACCTGATACGAATGACTACCTGGCGCGTAGACGTGAATGCCAAATTTCGGTGTCACGTCGAGGACAACCGAGAACCTGTTGCCGGGCGCAACGATGCGATCGGTCGGATAGGCCACAGCCTCAAGATGGTCGGTCGTCAGCCTTATCCCGTCGACCCCAGTGCCTCTGAGCGGATTGCCGAGTTTAACGGCGATACTCGACACGGTATTTCGCGGTTGATACCCTTGCTCGAAAAACCGCCCAAGAACCCGACCGTTGGAATCAAGAATGAACGTGCCCGGGTGTGGAATACCGTAAACACGACTTGCCGCCTCGACTGACTCGTTAAGAAGACCGTAGCGTTTAATGACTGCCGAACCAACGTCCGATAGCATCGAAAATTCCAGTCCTTGGCGATCGACGTAGGCTTGTTGTATCTCAACAGGGTCGTAAGTGATCACGGCCAACTCCAGTCCGGCCGCTCGCAAGTCCTGATACCGACTTTGCAGCTCAACGAGCTGCGTCTTGCACCACGGTCACCAATCCGCCGAACGACTGAAGACTAGCATCAACCCTCGTGGCCCGTAGAGTGACTCAAGGGTGCGCGTTTCACCCCGATGGTCCAGTAGCGTAAAATCCGGTACGGCTTCACCGACCTGCGGACCCAGTTCGCTTGGATTAAAGGTGTTAGGCTGAGCCCATACCATTTTCGATAGACCTAGGCACCCGGTAAGAACCAGCGTTATCACCAACGTCTGATTCACGATCCTAGCGCTCTGAAGCCTATCCATTGCTAGCTCAGTTATGTGAAAACACCTTTGACCAGAACAGTTTGATCACATCAAACAAGCCATAAGCCCGTTAAGAAACGACGGCAGATTATAACGCAGGAGTTTTCCCACCCAGGTGGAACAAGTGTTCAATCTTCGTCGCCAAGGTATCAAGTTCGTGAGGACTGGCTACCGCCGCAACATACCGGTCTGGGCGGACGAGCAGCACTTCACCGGTATGCTGCCGGACAACCTCGCGAAACCGGTCATCGATGAGCCTCAGCCACGCACCACCCAATGGTCGTTGAACGGTCGAAAATAGATGGATTACATTTACGCCTAACACTTGCCAATAGGCGTGGCGGAGCGTACTGGCTAGATCTAGGCCAGGGCAATCCACCGCAATGAGTGCAAATCCGTACCCAAGATGGCAATCCAGGAGAGCCGTCGCTCCAGTCGAGTCCTGCACCTGAGGCTGCGGAATCATCCTACCCACCCAAGTGGGCGTCGAACGGGACGCATCGTGCACGACTAGTCCTGCCCCAATCCTTGCGCGTGGAATGTACTTCATCTCGGTGATATATCCACGGGTGGGCGGAACTCGCGAAAGAACCCAAAACAGCAGGTCCCGAAAAAATGCTAATACGGCAGATCGTGTGTTAACGATTCGACCAAGTAGCACTGAAATGTTGATCGTCGCTTGGGCGTGAGCTAGACGTTCGGTCTCGTAGGTATCAAGTGTCGCCATCGACGTGACACCCTGAAAAACGGCAACCAGCTTCCAGCAAAGATTTGATGCATCGCGGTGCCCAGAGTTCATCCCTGACGCACCGAAGGGCGGCATCAAATGGGCGGCGTCACCTAGTAGAAATACGCGCCCCTTCCGCATCGTTCGAACACACAGTGCATGAAAGGTATATACCGCTCGCCGACAGATCTCTAGATTGTCAAAGTTCCGGAATGGAGCGAACAGTCGGCGGAGTGAGCGATCCTCGAGCATCGTCTCCGGGTCTTCACCCGGCAGCAGCATAAACTCAAATCGCCGACCGTGGAATGGCGCTGGAATACTGTCCGTTGGACGCTTGGGATTTGCGAAGTATTTCGAAAATGGACTCGCATCACTGTCATTGAGTACATCAACCACCACCCATGGCTGCTTGTATGAGCGACCCTCCATCTGAATTCCTAATAGCTTTCGAACCAAACTCTTCCCACCATCACACCCGAGGACATAGTCAGCGTGGATTTCTTGTCGCACTCCGTTGTCATTCAGAATCCCGGCGACCACCACTTCCCCTCGATCAACCAAGTCAAGCAAGGGCTCCCCAAACTGAACCGTTACCGCCGCGAACCGCCTAGCGCCCCGAACCAGTATCCGTTCCAGTTCTGGTTGCCAAATGGCCGACCGGTTTCCATAGCCGTTTTTGGTGATAAAACCCCTGACTCGCGTGATGCAAAATCCAAAGCGAGAGAAGTAAGTGACGCCAGCCGCCGACACACAGTGCTCTGCGATTTCACCGGCGAGCCCAACCGTATCGAGTGTGCGAAAGAACTCGTCATCGATGTAGATCCCTTTCGGAATATCTGAAGTGGAACTATTTCGCTCAACAACGATCGTGCGAATTCCCGCTAGCCCAAGGATGTTGGCCGCGATGAGGCCGGTGGGCCCTGCACCGACGATGAGTACTTGAGTTACTTTTGAGGGCACGCTGTAATGACTAGCCATTAGGGCGTTCAACGGTTGAGGTTGTTCTTACCCACGCCATTCGGCGCGACACTATGGACGAACGCTGAGAATCCATCGATGAGCTTCTCGTTCTCTCTGTCTAGACCGACAGTAATCCGCAAATAATTATCGAGGCCGTAGGCATCCAGCGGTCTGACAAGTATGTTGCGGCTAGTCAGAAACTCCATGGCTGAGCGAGCCAGACCGCTGCCTGGCTCGCTCACTCGGCATGTGTTGAAATTTGTTGCGCTTGGCAGTGGCGGCATGCCTAAATCGCGCATTTGTTCAGCCACCCAGTCACGGGCCTTCGTGTTGTGCCCGATGACGGCCCGAAGGTGTGCCTCGTCCTGTAGAGCCGCCACACCCGCCGCCTGAGCTGCCCCACTCACCGGAAACGGTAGCCGCGCACGGTTGAAGGTCTCAGTAACACGCTCAGGACCATAGGCCCAGCCCACTCGGACTCCGGCTAGCCCATAGGCCTTGGAGAAGGTTCGCGTCATGACAACATTCTCGGCTCGTCCAACGAGGGTTTCTCCGGAAGAATAGTCTGCGCTCTCAACGAACTCTGCGTAGGCTGAGTCAATGACAAGTAATACTGTACCTGGCAACCCGTCCCATAACCGTTCCAACTCGCCAGTGGATATGTAAGTACCAGTTGGATTGTTCGGGTTGGCCAACAGCACCACTTTTGTTCGGTCGGTAACCGACGCAAGAAGCGCGTCCACAGAGGTAGTGTGCTTATTTTCCCTAGCCGACACTGGCGTGGCGCCACACGAAATCGCACTCAACTTGAATCGGAGAAATCCATTTTCGCTAAAAACAACCTCGTCACCAGGTCCAGCGTATAGAAGTGTTAACGCGTGCACGACTTGGTCGGAGCCATTGCCGCAAACGATCTGCGTTACCTCAAGCCCGTGCCGCTCGGCCAGTGCGTGCCTGAGGTCGAGACAGCCAGTATCAGGATAGAGACGTAAAGTCTCGGCGTACTCACGATACGTGCGTAATGCCTCTGGGCTCGGCCCGAGTGCGGATTCGTTCGATGACAGTTTAATTACCGGCTCTTTACCCGTACCCTGAGTAGCGCCAGGCACATAAAGAGGCAACGCCGCAATCTCAGGCCTAGGCTCCGGTCCTCTCATAGACCTCTCCCCTTAAACTTGCTATCGTTCTTGCGTAATTCGATCAAACACCTATTCCTTAGCTTGATGCTTCAGAGCACCGTACGCCGCACTATGAAAAGGCACGTCTATCCCAAGCAGGTGTCCAAGCCGCACAACCGTACCGCTGAGATGCTCAATCTCCAGTCGCCGACCAGCGCGTAAATCAAGCAACGTCGACGGCACTGACTCAGCAGCCATCTCATCCACAATTGACAAGGAGCGGTCAACGATATCTGGCTCAAGCTTTACTCCGTGTGCGCGTGCGACTGCAGCTGTTTCCCGCATGCCACGTTTGAGCATCGCCCGGTAATCCGGATCGACACGGAGTGGGCCTGTCGCTAAATCGGCAAGACAGGAGGCCGCACTCATCACTGAAAATAAAACAAACTTACTCCACAGTGCAGCATCAATATCATCGGCGACCTGTGCATCCACTCCGCTGGACCGAAATACACCAGAGATTTCGGCGGACAGTTCCTGTCCTAAATCGTCCCGACCGCCTATACGTAAACGTGCGAGAGTACCCACATGCATCACTTTGCCAGGCTCAGTGAGCATCGTATTGCCATAAACCACCGCGCCAAGCAGATGACCTCGGGTTAATAACGGCGTCAAGCGATCGACCGCATCCACGCCGTTCTGAGTACATAACACAGCAGTGTCATCATGCAGGAGTGGCGTGAGAGAGGTAGCAACGGCCTCTAAATCGTAGGCCTTGACGCACAACAAAACAACATCTACAGGACCAATAGCCTCGGGGAGGTCTGTTGTTTTGAGGTCGTGGAGGGAAACGTCGCCCAGTGCACTCTCGATCGAGAGTCCGTGTGCAAGTAGCGCCTGAAGACTCGTCCCGCGCGCGAGGAACGATACATCACAATTATCAGCGGCTAAGCGACCACCGTAGTAGCCTCCGACACCCCCGACGCCCACGACAGCGAACTTCATGGTGCTAAAGCTAGGCTTCCGATGCCAATTTGCGCTTCAGCTCCGCTTCAAACTCTTCACGCGGCATGAAGCCAGGATCATCCTTGATCGCTTCTAGCGTGGTCTTCAAAATGTCTTCGTCAGGCATTTCAAGGTTTAGTTCATCGCCATGCGGCTGCGGGACATGCCAAGGTGAGTCGAGATATACCTCAATACGGTTGCCTTCTGGATCACGAAAATAGATTGACCATGCGTTTCCATGACTAATCCCGATGAAATCGCTGACGCCTTCCGCTTGGACACGGCGATTCATCTCACGCAATTCCTCAAGCGATGCCACCTCGAAGGACATCTGGTTAATGACGCTGTAATCAGCGTCCTCCGGGCGTCCAGTCGCCAACACAAATTGATGGTGAGCATCTGGACGGCTACTCAGAAATACGAGGTCGATGGGAAATCTGAACGCTTTACCACGGTCTGTAACAACCAGTCCCATAACGCGCGTGTAGAAATCTTCCATACGAGACAAATCTTGGACGTGGATCCCGATATGACTCAAGATCGGCCGCACCGGTGGTTTCAAGGAAGTCATTTATGGTGCTCGCGCGATGTCGTGCACAAGTGTCCCAACCTTCTCAATCACAATTTCAACAACATCACCAACCTTCATGAAGACGGGTGGATTCCGCTTAAATCCAACACCGCCAGGCGTTCCAGTGACAATCACGTCACCCGGTTCAAGCGTGGTCCATGTCGAACAGTACTCAATCAACTCAGCAACCGAGAACACCATGTCTCTCGTATTACCCTGCTGCATCACATTACCATTCAGTCGAGTTGATAAATCCAAGACCTGTGGGTCTGGAATCTCATCAGCAGTCACCAACCACGGCCCGAATCCCCCAGTGAAGTTAAAGTTTTTTCCTGCGGTAATCTGTCGGGTATGACGCTGCCAGTCTCGCACACTACCATCGAGGTAACACGAATAGCCAGCAACGTGCTGCAAGGCTGAAGCTGCCGAAATCGCGTGGCCGCCTTTACCGATGATCGCAGCGAGCTCGCACTCGAAATCGAGATTGTCAGACACCTTCGGCATGATCACAGGCTGCCGATGACCAACCTGAGATGCTGCTACTCGGATAAACCATGCGGGATTCGCAGTCTTATCTCGACCAGTTTCAGCAATGTGATCGTCGTAGTTCAGCGCAACAGCCAAGATTTTGTCTGGATTAGGAATAACTGGAAGAAATGAAATATCCGAAAGCGAGTAATCCCCGGCCTGCCCTTCTATCGCAAGCCGAACCTCGTCAAGCGCATTCAACCTCAATACCTCTCTTATCGTTCGATGCGTCTTCGGTAGACGTGTTTGCAGATCAACCACTGAGTCGCCAACCACGGCGCCATAACTCTCTCGACCATCCTTACGATACGAAACCAACTTCATCCTGAAATTCTCCTAACTCGAACCAACACCATCTTGACCACCGCATCTGAGGCAGCCCACACCCACTCCATTGTATACGCTGTGTTACCGTGTTCGCCTTGGCAGTGACCGTTCGGAGGTCTACCCTAGCGAAGACCGTCTTCGCCGATAACTTCAGACGAAGCGAGGCCGCCGATCCGAGCATGGATTCTAGGACCCGTTGACATCGCAAGAGCGTAGAGAATTTCGTCAGCGCGAGGGCCGTCGTGAACACCGACTTCAATAGAACTCATATGACTCCGAACGTAGGCCGCTTGCACATGGCCAAGCGGAATCATCAACCGGGCACCGATCGAACCAAGTGCTTTAGAGGAGGGCACTACGGCCTTCGTCCCCCCCAACACTTCACGCATGCCCCAGCCACCGGGCTCATGCCAAAGCGCCCCGTGCTCAAGCTCGCCATTGGCGCCGACAATGGCACCTTTACCATAGGCCTCAACGGCTGATGCCTCAATCGCCAGCGCGGCGACAAGGTCCGTTGCTAACTGTTTGCCGAGTGGCTTCAATTCGGCCATTATCGGTAGGAGATTTGGCTCAAAATGTCCGGCAAAGGGATTCTTTATTATCGCGGCGACCGTGCCCACTCGAAGCGGCGGTGTCACTACCGGTCCACCCTCATGTTGAATTGTCTCCACCGTCACAAGCGTTTTCCGAATGTTAATCATGGCTATTTCATCTCCTCGAACCCAGCCGATGCATCAGCATCTGGTAACACATCTTTAAGTTACAACATCAACTTCTCAGAAAGGACCGTTTAATGAATAACGGAACTCCTCGCATGGGCACCTTGGCGGTCTGGGCAGGGGAAGATAACCCGACCTCTGGCGCAGGCACCCAGGTGCCAATTGTCCGAAGCGTCGCGTTCGGGTATCACGATGTCACCGAATGGGAAGCAGTTGGTCGCGGTCAGACGACAGGCGACATCTATAGCCGAAACACGAATCCGACTGTGCGCGCCTTCGAACAAAAGATTCAATCTCTGGAAAACGCCGAGGCCGCGACCAGCTTTGCCAGTGGTATGGCGGCAATTAGTAACACACTCTCCACGTTCCTAACCCCAGGCGATCGCATCGTATCGACCCGCGACACCTACGGCGGCACAAATAAGCTCTTCCTTGAATTTCTTCCGCGTCAAGGAGTCGAGGTGGAGCTCTGCCCCACCGAGGACACCGCTGTGGAGACTGCCCTCACTAAAGGGTGCCAAGTCCTGTATTTGGAAACTCCAACTAATCCAACGCTTAAGGTGCTGGATTTAGCGCGTCTCCTCAAGGCGGGCCAGAAAGCTGGTGCTCTGACCATCGTGGATAACACCTTTGCCACGCCGATTAACCAACAACCACTCGAGCTAGGCGCTGACCTTGTCGTCCACAGCGCTACCAAGTACCTCGGTGGGCACGCTGACGCACTTGGAGGAGCCGTGTGCGGGGCGAAAGATTTAGTTTCACGCATCTACCACTATCGTGAAATTACTGGTGCTGCCCTCGACCCTACCGCCGCTTATCTGTTGCTTCGGGGAATAAAGACGTTGCACCTCCGTATCGAGCGGCAGACTGAATCGGCAATGGTGATTGCGCGGCATCTCTCATCCAACCCGGCGATTGCAATAGTCCACTACCCAGGACTTGAAGAAGACCCCGGACACCTAGTAGCAAAACGCCAAATGCGAGGATTCGGCGGCATTGTGAGCTTTGAGTTGGTCGGGGGCACTAACGCAATGCGCCAATTCCTACCCCGTCTTCGATATGCTCATCGGGCCGCTAACCTCGGATCAGTCGAGACCGTTGCCGGTCCTCCATCTGCAACTAGCCATGTGGAATTGACGCCGGAAGAACGATTGGCTGCAGGTATTCCGGAGGGGTTGGTTCGTTATTCAGTTGGCATCGAAGACCCGACGGACCTCATGGCAGATCTTGACCAAGCGCTCGCACCGTAAGGTCCTGCGTACCTAACTGAAAACGAAAGACTGCCACTGAAACCGCCATTTCAAACTCATCCACAAAATGCATGAAGATCGGGATCACCAATCCATTGAGCGCATCAATCCCAGTGTAATCGCCAAAAAACACCGTAGGATTAGAGGTGAATGGAGCGAGATCAATCGGGTAGTTGACGAACGTCCGTCCCCCATCTACGCTGCGAGCAAGAGTCAATTGAGTCAGTGTTCCGTCTAGGGTCCGTCGATCGTAAAACACAACATTCACCGAACCATCAAATGAATCGACGGCCATCCAAGTAAACATCTGTGCTGCGCCGTTCCCCATTGTGTCGTCATTCACACGCACCGGATTCGTCCACGACACGCCACCATCGGACGACGAAATCAGGAACACGTCAGGGTCACCATGTCGTTCATCGATCCAATTGACATACAGGGTGCCTCGGGACGGGCCCTCACTGTGATCCACGCCGGTCACTGGCATCCCGTTGTGCCGGGCCAAACCTTCCACCTCAATATCCCACCCACCCGGTGTCTCTTGAATGATCAGGTCATCACCCCAAGTCCAGCCGCCGTCGTCAGACCGATCAAAGAAAAGATGGGCGGCCCCACCCCACACTAGAAAGACCTCACCATTAATTCCAACAGCGGGCACAGCCCCTTCAAGAGTGTCATCACTATCGAGGGCATCACCGCCGATATCCGAAACTCTTACGGGAGCTGTGAACGAACGGCCTCGATCGAGAGAATGGCTAACAAAGATGTGTGAGCGGTCACCTGGATCGCGGCTGCCGTAAACGTCGAAACGGGTCCAAGCAAGGTAAACAGTGTCACGGTGTCTGGATTCTCGACCGCGATCGACGATCAGGTATGGCTTGTCCTCAAACGGCGTGATCGAATTTCTGTGCTCAAGAACCGGCACTGGATCGGACCAGGACACTCCACTATCGCTGGAAGTCGTCACAAAAATACCGTTGGTCGGCGTTTCAGGGCGTTTCTCGCGGAGCCCACTGAACGAAATGTAAGAATGATGCGCCGTGCCGTCAGCGGCTATCACAATCGCATCGTCCCCCTGCGTGCGCGCCTCATGATTACGGACAGGATGCGTTCGCCAAGTTACACCACCATTATTGCTTACATATTCGAAATTCGTTGAGCGCCCAGTCTCAGGGTCAGCTGCTCTGGAGACGGCAATAATCGTGTCGGGATCAAGCGGATTGATAGCTATGGATACCTCATTAGGGTTTCGGGCATTGAGTTCGGATACCCGTATTACCTGATGGGTCTGGGCTATCACCTCGGCCCCGCACAGTAGAAGTCCAATTCCGCAGCTAACGCCAATTTGGCCCATCCTGCCCCCAATTCGCGAACTAATTGATCTTATGCGTTTCCTACTGATCGAACCAGCCGAACAACGAACAACCAGTTACGCTATAATCCAACTCCTTTCTGCCCTGTTTGGTGGCCGTGCTGGCCGCTATTGGAGGTCCTGATGGTTCGTCGAACCGCAAGTCAATTGTTCGCCGCTATCGTCCTGCTCGTCCTGCCATTTACGGTCGTCGAGACCCTGGCCGACACAGCGAGGCTTGAAGTGCCTACCTACGCACTCGTTAACGCCCGCATCGTGCCGGTAAGTGCGCGACCGATCCAATCTGGGACGCTTTTACTTCGTGATGGCAAGATCGCTGCGATTGGGCAAAGTGTGGACCCTCCGCCCGATGCCATTGTAATAGACGCCAGCGGTTGGACCCTCTACCCGGGCTTTATCGACGCTCACTCAGCACTCGGGATGCCAGTTCCACCAGTCCTACCGCAGAACAACGCTGAGCGCGCAAGAATCATCCAGGCTCGTCGGCGCGCCGGTGGGGTGACACCGGGCCTAACGCCGCAACTAACCGCGCTCTCGGTCTACGAGCCTGATCAAGTCGCCCTGCACGAAGCGAGAAACACAGGTATCACGACTGCTGCCATCGCCCCGCCCTTCGGGGTCTTTAAGGGACAAAGCGCCATCATCACGTTGCGCGAAGGTCCATTAACCGATCAGGTCGTTCGTGGCAATTGGGCTCAGCACTTGGGATTCCAACGTCTGCGGGGGGAATATCCGGGCACTCTCATGGGAGTTATGGCGTCGGTTCGGCAACACTATCTTGACGCAGACTGGTATGGTAATGCCTGGAATCGTTACCGTAGTCAACCGATAACGACCGACCGCCCAAGCTATAACGACACCCTTCAATCGCTGCAATCTTCGGTCGCCAGCGCACAGCCAGTTGTCTTCACCGCCTGGACCGAAAATGAAATTTTACGTGCGCTGAGGCTAGCTGACGAACTCAGCCTCAACGTAATCATCAGTGGCGCAGTCGAAGGCTGGCGTGTCACCGACGCACTGAAGGCAGCCGACCGGCCAGTCTTAGTATCGCTTGACCTCAGACCCCGCCAAGGTCCGGTTGGATTTGGTGGTGGCACGGGGACTGACCCGATCGAAAATCCAACTTCTGAGGACCTCGATGACGCCAAGGCAAACGCAGGCCGGCTCTACTCCGCTGGAGTAACGGTGGCCTTCACAGCCGCTGGATTGGATCACTCGGCAAATTATCTCGAGAACTTCCGCACCGCTGTCGATGCTGGGATGTCTCAAGATGGAGCGCTCCGGGCACTGACAATTACACCCGCCGAAATCCTAGGCGTAGACGGGACATTGGGTTCTCTTGACGTTGGCAAAGCTGCTAACGTTGTCGCCATCGAAGGCGACCTCTTCGACGAACACGCTCGTGTCGCAGCAGTCTGGGTCGATGGCACACGGTACGACGGTGACCTGGAGATGGAGACTCATCAAAACTCCGACTCCAATGACGACGAAACTGGGAATGCTGTAGAAGACATAAGGAGCCGTGCCGAAATTGAGCGACGTGCCCCAATCGGACCACTCGGAGGTGAAGTCCCAGTGACAGCGGTGCGCCACGGAACAATCCTAACCGCTGTGAACGACACCATCTCCCGCGGCACGGTCCTGATTGAAGACGGCAAGATAACCGCTGTCGGTCCCGATGCCCAGGTCTCAGTACCTGATGGAGCCAGAGAGATTGATGCAACCGGCATGTGGGTCACTCCAGGTCTTCTTGATGCGCATTCGCACATGTCGATCGAGGGGGGCGGCAACGAAGGAGCGGACTCCGTCACCCCTGAAGTTCGCATCATCGACGTAATCAATCATCGAGACGAGTCGATCTTTCGGGCGCTGGCAGGTGGCGTCACTACAATCAACGTCCTGCATGGCTCGGCAAATGTTGTTGGCGGTCAGAACGCCATTCTGAAGTTGCGGTGGGGTAAATCAGCTGATGAACTGCTGTTTGACAACGTGACCAGAGGCGTAAAATTCGCTCTTGGCGAGAACCCGAAGCGATCACGGACATCCACTCCCGGCGTCGATCGAAGATACCCTGGCACTAGGATGGGCGTGGAGTTCATGCTTCGGAGAAGCTTTGCGGATGCACGCGAATATCAGGCCGAATGGGATGAGTATGAGGCAGCCCGATCGCGCGGTACTGACGTCCTCGCCCCGCGGCGGGACCTCAGGCTCGAAGCGCTTTCGGACATTATGGCAGGGAAGATTCTCGTGCACGCACATTCCTATCGTGCTGATGAAATCTTGATGCTATTGCGAGTCGCGGAGGACTTCGGTTTTCAGATTGCCTCTCTCCAGCATGTGCTCGAAGGCTATAAAGTCGCCGATGAAATCGCGACTCATGGTGCCGGCGCCTCTACATTTACTGACTTCTGGGGCTACAAGATGGAGGCATGGGACGCCATTCCCTACAACATGTCCATCATGTATGAACGGGGTGTAACCGTGTCGGTTAACTCCGACTCCGACGAGCGTGTACGTCGGATGTATGTAGAGGCCGCGAAGGCCGTCAAATATGGTGGTGTTCCGGAGCAAGAAGCGCTCAAGATGATCACCCTTAACGCCGCTAACCACTTTGGGATCGACGACCGGGTCGGCTCAATCGAGGTTGGTAAAGATGGCGATCTTGCCATTTTTACGGCCCACCCGTTCTCAGGAAACACCCGCGTCCAGTACACGATCATCGATGGTCAGGTCTACTTCGACCGCGACCAAGTAGAAACTACTGAGGATGCGCTGGCGGAGTTAGGACTCGACACGGCCGAGATCGGCGGTGAGGGCGACATCCAACAGAATGTTGAGGACACGAATGATCGAATCGCTGAATGGACGCCGCCAACGCTTCCGCCAGCGGTACGTGCTGAACTGATGCCTGCCAGTTACGGAGACGTGGCCGAACCGATGCTGACAGCCGATACGATTCCGATCGCCATCGTCGGTGGACGGATCCTCACAATGACGGGTGCACCAATTGAGCGCGGGACCATCGTTGTCCAAGGTGGCCGGATTACGGCGGTAGGTGAGGAAGTGCGGGTCCCAGACAACGCGCAAGTCATCGACGCCACGGGCATGACGGTGACACCAGGCATGATTAACGCTGGCACTGTGATTGGGCTTTCCGAGATCGGCTCGATCGCGGCGACGAATGATACGTCGGAGATTGAGGAGATCAACAGTCATATCAAAGCCTCGGTGGCGATTCACCCTGATTCCGAGATGATTCCGATAGCCCGCGCCAACGGTGTGACAACGGCGATCGCAGCCCCACAGGGTGGCCTCATCCAAGGTCAGAGCGCGCTCATCGACATGGCTGGCTGGACATCGCCTGAGGTCGTTGCCCGTAGCCCACTCGCCATGCACATCGATTTCCCCGAGCGAGAAGGGGGCGGTGGCGGACCTGGTGGTGGCGGACCCAGCGGTGGAGAACAGAACCAAGAACGGGTCGACGCACAACTGAAGACGCTCGCTGACTGGATGCACCGAGCCCGTGCTCATGCCACCGCACTCGCGGCCGGAACAGTCAAGCCAACTGAGCAGACCTACACGCTTGACGCACTCGTCCCGGTCGTTTTGGCTGAGCTCCCCGTTGTCCTTGATGTGTCGAGCAAGGAAGGAATACTAGGAGCGCTCGCCTTCGCAGAGAGTTTCCAACTCAAAGCAATTATCGCTAGCACCAGAGATGTGTGGAAGGTGATAGACGAAATTGCCGAAGCAGGCGTTTCGGTAATTCTTGGGCCGATTCAGGCACAACCAGCCGATGGCGACCCCTATGATGCGGTCTTTGTTGCAGCGAAGCTCCTGCACGAGTCCGGCGTGTCGTTCGCATTTCGGACTGGCGGTGCTAGCGCAGCTCGGAATCTCCCCGACCATGCCGCGCTCAGCGTCGCCTTTGGCCTACCGAGGGACGTCGCTTGGCACGCACTAACCCGGGGTGCTGCAGACCTTCTTGGCGTAGGAGACCTGTATGGGTCAGTTGAGGAAGGCATGATTGCGAATCTCGTGGTGTCCGAAGGTGACCTGCTCGATATACCGGCGCAGGTGAAGCATGTCCTGATTCGTGGACAAGAGGTCAGTTTAGGCACGCACCATACGCGCCTGTGGGAACAGTACAGTGCAAGACCGCGGCCGAGATAGCGGCGTGTCTTTGAACCGTCAAACGCTACCTATCACCAGACTTCTCTTGGGATCCCCTGGGGCGCTCTGCGACCACGGTAAGGGCGAGCAAGTAAGGACAGGTGTGCCATGCAACTATTCCGAATTGTAACTATCTGCCTACTCGTCCTTTTGGGACTCCCAAAGGCCCCAGCCGAAGCGCAGGAGGCACGTCGACGGTGGGAACGAATGAATCAGATTCGGACGGAGAAGTTCGACCAAATACTGCCCGAGGCCATGCGTGAAAATGGTATCGACATGTGGATCACCATGATCCGCGAGGCAAACTACGGCACACTCTACCTTGACTTCGGACAAGGATACACGGGCAATACCGGTTATTACATCTTTACCGATCGAGGTGGTGACCGTATCGAGCGTGCCGCACTTGGTATTAATGGCTACCGCATCCGCGAGTCTGGCGCGTACGACCTGTTTCAACCAGCCGAAGACCTAGCAGACTTTGTTCGAGAACGTGACCCTCGGCGTATTGGCATCAACACTTCGCGGACAATCGGTCCAGTCGATAACCTAACCTATACCGGCCATCAGCAACTTGTTGAAACACTTGGAGAACCCTACGCGTCACGATTGGTCTCAGGCGAAAAGCTCGTCTCGGATTTCCGATCGCGCCGAACGACGACCGAAATCGCGGCGTTCGCAGAAGCTGGTGAGATTTCCCGTGAAATTGCCGAACGAGCCTTCTCAAATGAAGTGATTACACCCGACGTTACTATGTTGGAGGACGTCGCCTGGTGGATGATGGACCAACTGCTCGCTCGTGGTCTCGACACCTCATTTGGCATGCCATCGGTGTACATCACCGGCCCAGACGGCATCGAGTCGACCTCAAATGATCGAATCATCCGCAGGGGTGACCTACTAATGATCGATTGGGGCATCGGCTTCCTGAACATGTATACCGACATGAAGCGGATCGCTTACGTGCTGAGACCGGGTGAAGCTGACGCACCTCCAAGCTTCCAGCGGGCATTCGACAAGGGACGTGAAGCCCGGACCATCATCACCAACACTATCCGTTCTGGCATTGCTGCCGCCCAAGCCGAGCAGGAGGTCTACGATGCGTTGACCAACGCTGGATTTGCCCGAATCGGTTTTAATGAACCAACCAGTAACCCAGAGGTCACCGATGTGGTTATCGGCTCTCACTCGGTCGGAAACTCGGGACACGGTATCGGCCCCTCCATCGCCTTCTTTAACCCTGTGCGAATTGAATACACCCTGCGACCAACTAATCTACTCTCGATTGAACTGTTCGCCTATACAGCCGTGCCAGAATGGAACAACAAGAAGGTCAGGATTCCACTCGAGGACGACGCTGTGCTCACAACCCGCGGTATCGAATGGCTGTATCCGGTGAACAATAGAATCTTATTGATTCGTTAGGCTCGGCTTAAACGGTCTGTGTAGGTATTCTTTAGTCTTCCGGTTAGCACCTTCCCTTCAGCCCAGTTCTTGGCTGAACCTGAACATTTCTCCAATTTGGCCAACTGGCTTGCTTCTTGAGTTCAGTTCCTTTACTATACCGTATAGTAAATTAATAGAAAGCTGTCCAGGAGACATGGGCCAATGATTCCATCTACAGAAACAGTGACTAGGACCAAGCCAGGACGGCCGGTCGATCCCAGCGTCAGAAATGCCATTCTAGATGCGGCGTTGCAACTATTAGCTGAAGAAGGCTATACGCGAATGTCGATGGATGCCGTTGCAAAAAAAGCGGGGGTCACGAAGCCAACAGTATATCGCCGGTGGAAAACCAAGGAGAAATTGGCAATGGCGGCAATTGAGCAGTTGCTCGGAGATGAGGCACCCCCCCGCCCCCATCCGGCACCCTCAGCTCTTCGATCAATCCTCGGCACTCTACAAAAAACACTCTTCAGGCCTGACGGAATGCCTATCATCGGTGCCGTCATGGTCGAACAGCGCCACACGCGAGACCTAATTAACCACTTCCGGGAGAGGGTAGTCCAACCACGCCGAATGATGCTGCAGGAGGTACTCAAACACGCCGAAAAACGTGGAGACCTCCGCCCCAAGGCAGACATCGATGCAGCCGTCAACATGCTCATCGGTTCGTTTTACGCCCATTATCTAACTGACGAAAAGATCCCAGCAACGTGGGCTCGTCGGATCGTCGATACCGTATGGAAGGGAATCGCAGCAACCGACGGGGAGCGTGAGATTCGCAAACACTGACATGGAGTCCCCAGGTCAAGCTATTAAAATACCGTGCGCCCCACATCGGTAACCGGTGTATTCTGTCCGCTCCTGTGGACCTCTGACAAAGGTTTCTATCGGTAGTCGTGCTCGGCATAACCACGCACACTTGAGGGGAAAGTTTCAGATGAATAAGTCTAAATCGACGTTGGGTCTGGCCATCATTGCTGTGATCTTCCTCATTCCGTCATCCACAGCAGCACAAGAACCTGTTTACTGGGACGTCGTCGATGACATTCGGTCCGAAGGGTTTGACAACTCTCACGTCATGGAGAGCGCGGGCTATCTGGCCGATGTCATTGGCCCACGTTTCACCGGTTCTCCAAACATGCGCCAAGCACAAGAATGGGCCTTGGCCCGCATGACCGAATTCGGTCTCTCCAGCGTCGAGAAAGAAGCTTGGGGTGAGGAGACCGTGGGTTGGGAGATTCAACGGGTGTCGGTGCACATGACCGCGCCCGATTACCAGATGGTGATCGCCTACCCGTTCGCCTTGACTCCCGGTACGAGTGGGCCCATCGTGACGAATGCCGTTATCGCAACCATCCGGACCTCTGAAGATTTTGACCGGTATCGGGGTCAGCTCGACGGAGCTGTCGTCCTATCCACACCACCGATGCCAATGGGTCCACGTTTCACACAAGACGCGTTCCGGCACGACGAGGAATCACTAGGCGTCTTTGAAACCGAGGGAATTGACCTCCTGATTCGCCGCCATGCGAGAGGCCAGCTCGAGCAATCGAACTTTCAGCGGGAGGAAATCTCTGCTGACGAAGTTGAAGACTTCTACAAGGCTGAAGGAGTGGCCGTGGTGCTCACGGCGAGCATCGGAAGTGACGGCACTGTGTATGCAACCGGACATCCGACGACACGGAACAGGCGAACCCGCGCAGGGATCCAGAGCGCGCTACCGACACTCGCCGTTGCGACGGAGCACTATAACCGTATCTACCGGATTCTCGAGCGTGGTATCCCGGTCACAATGGACGTCGACATTCGCATCGGTTTCGACGAATCGGATCCAACGGGCTACAACATCATTGGGGAAATTCCAGGAACTGACCTAGCCGATGAAGTCGTGATGATCGGTGCGCACATAGATTCCTGGCATACCGGCACCGGCGCTACTGACAACGCGAGCGGTGTGTCCGTTGTGCTCGAGGCAATGCGCATTCTCAAGGCTATCGGCGCTCAGCCACGGCGCACGATTCGCGTAGCGCTCTGGAGCCAGGAAGAGCTTGGCCACAGGGGTTCTCGGGGCTACATACGACACCACTTCGGAGAAGACGGTGTCTACACACCCGACTACGATAAGTTCTCGGTCTATTTCAACATGGACAACGGCACGGGCCAGTTCCGTGGCGTCCACACTCAGGGCAACGCCCAAGCGACACCGATCCTCCAAGCCTGGATGACCCCGTTTCATGACCTACAGGTGAAGACAATCTCTCTCTTCAGTAACACGGGAACCGATCATCTGTCCTATAACAGGGTGGGACTACCCGGATTCCAATTCATCCAAGACCGGATCGACTACCGAGCAAGAACCCACCACTTCAACATGGACGTCTACGATAGGCTCCTTCCACGCGACCTGATGATTAACTCGGTAGTCATGGCGAGCTTCGCGTATCACGCCGCGATGAGAGAGGGAACGTTCCCTCGGCCCCGTACCGACTAAACGGCCGACTGAGCGCTTGGCCGATTAGATGGACTCGTGACGAGGCCTGTCGAGGTGAGGCTGTGTACTATAACTTCTAATGTCGCCAGCCTTAGCTCGTGCTCAACCGACAAACTCAGACAGAGCGCGGCGGCCTTAAACCCCGTCGCGACAGGGTTTAGACTTCCCCTCCAGGCTCGCTACACCGGTCCGCTGCCCGAATAGGCAATTCGGTGGTTGCTCCGTCAGATTTCGGCTATGATGCCCGTACGTGGGACCCATTTCTCCAAATTCGAAGGAGTTCGACAATGACCGCGCACGCACGACGAGACGGTGACGGAATTAGCCGACGAAATTTTTCCCGCTTATTGGCCGTCGGTGGCTCAGCTGCCCTCCTCGGCAAAACGGGTATTGCATTTGAACGGCCGGCGCCACTCCCCCAGACCCCAGCCTCGCCTGATGAAGCTTTCTGGCGGTCCGTGCGCGAGCAGTTCCCAATGCCGACGAATATCAGCGTTATGAATGCGGCCAATCTCTGCCCATCCTCGCTGCCGGCTCTTGAGGCAATGTACGAAAACACAAAGGACGTGGATGGCAATCCATCGTTCCAGAACCGTGCCAAGATGGGAGAGGGCAAGGTTAATACGCGTAAAATCCTTGCCGATTATCTACACACGACGCCAGAACAGATCGTTATAACCCGCAACACAAGCGAGGGCAATAACCTAGTATCGAGTGGCGTCGAACTCACAGCGAACGACGAAGTCATCATCTTCAACCACAACCATCCCAGCAACAACGTGGCCTGGAAGGAAAAGGCGAAACGCTACGGCTTTACGGTAACCGAGCTCGAAGTTGTAAATCCTCATCCGGGACCCGATTACTACATTGATCTCGTTCGTCGCTCGATCACAGCGCGTACCAAGCTCCTGTCGTTCACACATCTAACAAATACGGTGGGCGACCTTTTCCCAGCAAAAGCACTTTGTCAGTTGGCCCACGAGCATGGTGTCCTGGTTCTCGTGGACGGCGCGCAAAGCTTTGGACTAATGGACGTCAACCTCAGCGACATGCAGCCAGATTTCTACACGGGTAGCGCACATAAGTGGCCGTGTGGTCCAAAAGAAACAGGCGTTCTCTTTATCAACAATCGAACACACGACAAGATCTGGCCAAGTATTCACAGTGCCGGACGGGGAGACGTCGGTATCTCGCGGACTTTCGAGAGTTTTGGCCAACGTGATGAACCAGCAATTATCGCTTTCGGCGAGGCACTAAGATTCCAACAGCGGATCGGCATGAAGACGGTCCAAGCCCGTTCCCAAGAATTGGCTCAGTCATTGATGGAACAGCTTAGGACAATCGAAGGCGTGACCTTAACGACAAGCCAGGACCCGACACTGTCTCAGGCTGTCGTGGTCTTCGAAGTCACCGGTATCGATGCAAGGAAACTGTACAACGCGCTTTACGACAACGAGAAGATAGGCACCGCGGGTCGTGCTAACGGCTTACGAATTTCGCCGCACTTCTACAATCTCCATTCTGAGATCGACCGTACCGTTGCGGCAATAAAGCATTACATGACGACTGGTGTGTAGGGAATCGCTTTCCACTGAAGCCTAACGGATGCCGGGTCTTGACAACCCCTGGCACTGCCCTTTCTGAGGGTTCACTCTCCCCCCTCAGGGGATCCTACGGCGAACGTGGGGCCTCTCCTCAGCTCTCTGCAGTGAACACTAACTGCCGATCGGCTGTAGACGCTGGCTCGATGCAAACT
This sequence comes from Vicinamibacterales bacterium, assembly GCA_036012125.1. Lineage (NCBI taxonomy): Bacteria > Pseudomonadati > Acidobacteriota > Vicinamibacteria > Vicinamibacterales > Vicinamibacterales bacterium. The sequence continues at coordinate 117,108 of DASCOS010000020.1, forward strand.
AACGTAGGGGCGGAGAGTGCGAGATGGCTGATGAGAAGGATCGTAATAATTGCACCGTGAACCCTCATGTCTAAGACGCTAACGATCACTGACAATCGCACCGGGAAGCAATACGAGATTCCGATTGAGCACGGCGCGATCCGTGCCATGGACCTGCGTCAAATCAAGACGAATGCTGACGATTTTGGTCTTAAGACATACGACCCGGCGTTGATGAACACCGCTAACTGTGTAAGTCGAATTACCGATATTGACGGTGATCGTGGCGTGTTACTTTACCGCGGCTACCCAATTGAACAATTGGCAGAGAATAGTGATTTTCTCGAAACCGCCTACTTGCTACTTTCCGGCGAGCTGCCAACCACGGCGCAACTTAATAAGTGGAAGACTAACGTTACGCTCCATTCAATGCTTCACGAGAACGTCAAGAAGTTTATGGAAGGCTTCCGCTACGATGCTCACCCGATGGGCATCTTTCTGAGTACGGTTGGTGCCCTTTCAACCTTCTATCCAGACGCTAAGGACATTTTCGACGAGCAGTCGCGCCTCACTCAGACAGTCCGCCTCATCGCAAAGGTGCCCAGCATAGCAGCCTATGCTTTTCGACATAGTCAAGGCTTGCCCTATATTCCCCCTGATAACGAACTCAGTTTCACTGGGAACTTTCTAAATATGCTGTTCCGCATGGCCGAACTGAAGTATCAACCGAATCCAGTGCTAGAGCGCGCCCTCGACGTTTTATTCATCCTGCACGCCGATCATGAACAAAACTGCAGTACGACCGCTATGCGGACAATTGGCAGTTCGCATTCCGATCCGTACTCAGCATTAACCGGTGCAGCTGCAGCCCTCTACGGCCCACTCCATGGAGGCGCAAATGAAGCAGTGCTAAAGATGCTATCGGAGATCGGTACCGTTGATAACGTACCAAAGATAATCAAGAGCGTGAAGAGCGGAGAAAAAAAATTAATGGGGTTCGGTCACCGGGTCTATAAATCGTACGACCCACGTGCCAAAATCATTAAGCAGACTGCCGATTCTGTCTTCTCCGTAACAAAGCAGAACTCGAGACTTGATATCGCACTTGAGCTCGAACGAATTGCCCTGCAAGATGACTATTTCATCAAACGTCGTTTGTATCCGAACGTTGATTTTTACTCAGGCCTGATCTACGAAGCCATGGGCTTCCAGCCGGCTATGTTCCCGGTACTATTTGCTATCCCCAGAACTGTCGGCTGGATCGCTCAGTGGGAGGAAATGCTACTCGACACCGAACAAAAGATTTCGCGACCTAGACAACTCTACGTTGGCGCGACACAACGCGATTATGTAAATCGAGAAAACCGTTCCTAGCTCTGTCGGTGGTCACCGTGGCAAACGAAAACTGAGACCCATTCCGATAAACACATCCTCAGTTTGTCCAACGAGACCCCTCCCGATGTATAGGTCGAGTTGGACAATATCCGTTAGTAAAAACGTGAGACCGCTGTCCACTGCAATAAACCCTTCACTGGTCACCGTGTTACCCGTTTGCTTCTCATTCCCGAAGAATTCGAAGAACGCACTTAGGCGATCGGTTAGCCCTAGGCCGAGCGCCATCGAGTACAACGTAAGCTGATCGCGCTCGGGGTTACCAGCGGATGATTCCCACTTCGCTCCAACGTTATAACCGAGCGACAGTTTCGGAGACAGTTCGTGGGCGAATGCTACAAGAAACGAGGGGTCGATACCATTACTGGAATACTTGTCGCCCCCGGTCGGGAGCGATAATCCCCCAAGCAGTGCCATCTCTGGCCGCCAGCCATCAGCACGCTCGATAAGATTGACCTTGGCACCTAGGTGACTATCACCCAGCCCCAGGCTTCCCTCTTTCCCGACTACACCAGCGTGGCCAATACGAAGTTCCGTACGGCTACCAAGACCAATGCGGAGCAAAGTCCCTGGTACTTCATAACCGTTCACTTCACCATCACGAGCCAGAAGGTATCCCGTCTCCACCTGCAGCAGACCTCGTGCAACAACCGTAGCCGACTCGGTCTGGTCCGGACGGTCGGTAGTCAGTACCGGCGATTGGGCAATTGCGCGCTCACTGCCGACTGCTAGAAATATCAAGAAGGGTAACAGTCGCACGTTCTTACTGACGGGCACGAATCTCATGTGATACACGTGCTAGCTTAAGTAGGAGGATTTCCATTTCAGCCTCATAAGTGTGTCTAGCTAATTGCCCTACCTGTGCCTTCAGCACCTCAACCTCAAGCTCTAAAATGTTTCGTTGGTCGAGAAGGCCAGCTAGCCTCTGATCTGATAATTGGTCTGCCTCCACCGAACGGTCCAGAAATACGCGCCTCGCCAAAGTACCATCGAGTCCTGGCTCGCCAGCTACCTTGCCGACGCCATCACCAGTGTCATCGAGGATTGGACGTTCTGTCGACACACGACCCTGCTGCTCATACCACCGCCCTACGCCGCTACTGGCCCGCGTGAAAGCCTCCCATATCGACACCCGTCCATCTTTATCGAAATCGCTAGCTTCAGTTTTGAACGCCTCGACGAAGAAGGCAGCGAATTGCGTCTCGTAGCGCTGCTCAGGACTGTTAGTGGCAGTGATGACAATTCGTCGTTCACCAGTCAGGTACTCTAAAAACGGAAAGCTGGCAGATGTCGTATTCGCAAAAATGAGCCGTCCCGGCAGGGGTTCCAGAAGGCTGCGCCATTCGGCCGCATCGAGGTCTGGGCCGACAAGATTAAATTTGGCATCGATACCATCGAAGGTGCCGTGGCCAATGAGTACGACGAGTAACGTAGCATCATCGCTGAGACGCCGAGCCAGGGTTCTCGTTACCTGACGGATACCTTCCTGAGAAGCACGCCCCACGCGAGGCCCAGGGATTTCGGCTAGAACGAACAAATCTTCTTCTTGGAAATGTAAATCGCTGCGAAGAGAAGATACGAGCGCACCACGCCAACGATCGTACCGTTCTGCGTACGGCGATCCTCCGGACGCGCCAGAGACAATCAGCGCAAACCTTTGTTGCGCCGACGTAGACGCTCCAGCACTGACAATAAAAAGCACTGAAATCAGGAGGCGTCTACACCACCCACTCATCGCATTCCCCATTGTCGTCGCAGAAGCCATTCGACCGACGGCAGGAATACCAGAAGCAGAAATACCCAAACATTGTTCCAGAGATCAAGTCGGACCGACGTTGCCGAAACTGTCGCATTCTCCCGTAACTGCCCAGGTAATTCGCCCAGCGCATCAACAGGCACAACGGCACCTCCTGTTCGCTCGGCCAGCCTCGCCAGCACTTCGCTATTCATGCGTGGGTCAGTTAGCTCACGATCACTACCACCGACAAGGACCCGGGTCTCCACGCTTCCAAGACTGGACGATTCTTGGTCAGCCCGCACGTCAATGCGATAAACACCGGATTGCGCCGGTGTGAACTTTGCCGTGTACCGCCCTGCCACAGCGTCGGTCAAGCTAGGTCGTATCTCCTGGATATCACCAGCCGGCCCAGTCACGCGCACTGTTATCGACGCATTAGCGACGGTCTCATAAGTCGAGTCGCGACTCGAAATCTCCAGATGCACGACCTCACCAGCAACGCGGCCTCCCTCCGTCGAGACGGTTACTGGACCGGGCGCGATCTCTGAGAGCCAGCGGACCGTCTGTTTCCAGAACGTATCGTAGGTATCGTCATGTGAGGGAAGAAGCATCTTCCACCGCCACGATGCTTCTCCAGTAAACACCATGGTCCGCCCACGACCATACCGCTGCACAGCGATCAGAGGGTATAAGCCGCCACCGGCGCCGACCGTGTGTGCGAGCACCGATGCCCCAGGTTTCGGGTCGCCGAGTGCGGCAACTCCAGCCAGCGGGGGCACCGCATCCCACCTGGCTCGATTGATGTCAGCTGTCGTTCCTAAACGCATGAGGCCGTGATTCGCGCCGGCGGCGGTCAAGCTCACGGTGTTAGGCTCACGGACCGCGCCTTGAGCAATTGTCGTGGTGCGACTAGCCAGGTACAAAGGAAGAATTGTCTCAATTGGAGTGCTCGCCAGGCCACGACCTACAAATGCCTGCGCTCCAAACACTAGTAAACCGCCTCCCCGCTTCGACACAAAATCAACCGTCATGTTGAGCTGGTCTGGCGAAAAAAATTCCGCAGGAGTGTTTGCCAAAACGACGGCATCGTAGAAGAAGAGCGCGGAACGATTCTGAGGATAACCCGTCGAGAGCGCGGGCGTCCGATCGGTATCCCCCTGAATGTAAAAAGTGTTCTGTCCTCGGTCGTTAGCACCCTTCAGCACGACCGAATCTAACTCAATCCCTTCGTCCTGGAGCCAAGCCCGCTTAAGGAAACTGTGGTCATAACCTGGGGCGCCTTCAACCAATAACACCCGCCGCAGTCGACCTGACGGTGGCACAAGCACACGCATGGCATTGTTGTCCGGGGTCAACTCAGTCGGGTCGACAGGCAACTCAACTGTGTAGCGCGTCGCAACGTCTGATTTCGGAGATACACGGAACACGATTGGTAAAGGCGCACCTGATTCGGCTGGGGTCACCCAATCCAGTTGGACTAACCGCCCATCTTCCAGAAGCCTGACCTCGATTGGCTCCTTGCCAAATCCATGACTGACAACGGACGCGCTCAAATCAACAACAGAGTTGGCCAAGTTGGCTGGCCCGACCGACACATCCAGCACCTCACGGTCTCGTTCGATAACCGCCCGACCGACACCGACAGTAAACACCGGAAAAGCACCGGCACCCGAGACCTTGACTGACTCGCTGCCTGTCTCTCCGCCATCGGAAACGACAATCACACCAGCAACGGTTCGCCCACGGTAGCGCTCACGAACACCACGTAAGGCACCCTGAAGATCACTTTGGCGAGCGTCAGCTCGAAGATTAGTCGGCTCGACCGGGGTGAGTAATTCACCAAAGCCTAGTAGGTCTACATCGAAGACTTCGCCAACACTTGGTAGCAGAACCTCCTCAACCAATCGTGACGCTTCGTCGATCCGACGGTGGCCGTCATCATTAGCATCCTTCAAGCGCATACTGCGTGAAACATCAACGAGAATCGGCACGATTGCATCGAGACGATCGGTAGACGGCTCAAGTAGAACGGGACGTTGCAAGATCAAGATCAATAGGAGTAGCACTGATAGCCGGAGTGACATCAATACCGACCGAAGTCCAATCGATATCGGCACGAGCGGTCTCCAGTAGGCACGCAACGTCACCCCAACCGCACCAATTACCAGTATCGCAATCAGCCACCAAGGCATCAACGCATCAAAAACCATCGTCACTCCTGGCTACCACACGAACTATCGCCGTCGCTCCGCTACGGCCAACGCTTCGTAATACGCCTCTACCAACGCACGATAAGTCTCAGGAACCGATTCATCAGCACCACTACTCAAGCGTCCCCGGAGTTCCTCAACCGACAGCAGTCCCGACTGGCTTGCCTCAAACCGTTCGAGAGCTTCAGCCACCTCCTGCCTAAGCTCATCCCACCGCGTGAAATCCTGTTTAAAGGCCTCGGTACCGGGTGCGGACCTGGTGTACTGGCCGCTCAGACCATTAACCCGACCGGCCAATGAAGGGTTTTCACGTCGAAGCTCACCAAGGAGGTCCTCCGCACGTCTTAATTCACGGTCGTATGCTTCACCCAGTCGCGCTAAGCCCCCAGACTCGTCTTCGAGGTTCGGTTCTACATTGGTTGCTGAAGGCGCAAGTTCACCTGCCTCACCCAATCTCTCCAGAGCTTCAATTTGACGTTCGAGATCCCCTAAACGTTCCCGTAATGCTCGCGTCCGGTCCAGTTCCTCCGAAAGCCGCCGGGCTTCATCGCTGAGACCTCCAGGCACTAACTCAAGCCGTTCAGCCACCTGCGTCAGCGTATCCCTGAGGACACCCTCCGACTCAGTCAGACTACGACGTTCGTCCTCTGAAATTCCGTCTGACGTTCCAAAAGCACGTCGTAAGGTGTCAGCAGATTCACGGAGGCGAGGAGCCAGACGTTCTTCTTCGACCATGCCAGCCACCTCTTCTAGCGTCCCTCGACCCTCTGGATCATTGTCGAGCCTACGGGCAAGTACGCCGGTGGCCTCATGAAGAAGGTCGACCCGGTCGGCCATCTGAGCCTGCTCCTCAGCGAGGCGTGTTCCCGTGTCGCGACTCGCCTGACCAACTTCGAGCTGGTCCACTTCGCGAGCGATAACCGTTTGGGCGTCAGCAAGGTCCCTCGCTTCTGACTGTAGTTCAGCTACAGCCCTTTGGCGCTCTTCCGGATTGAGATACCGCAACTCCTGTTCAAGCGCACTGAGTCGACCTAGGGCCTGTCGACCACGCTCACTTGCACCGCTGAGATCCCCACGTCGAAGGTCGCCAGCTGCAGCGCGCATCGCTTCAGAGACTTCTCGCATCCGCTCCCCATCCAGTTGGGTTGTCGGTCGTGCCGCCTGGCTAGAAGCCTGACCACCGGAAGTTTGTTGGGTCGCTTCACCTAACTGGTCAAGCATCCGAGTTAGCCGCTCAGCTTCGTCCCTCAGCTCGGTTTGTTCTCTGGTCAGTCGCTCGAGCTGCTCTTGAAATTCTCGAGGGTCCACTTCAGGACCTTGACGTTCAAGAGCCTGCTTCCGGCGATTGAGATCCGATTGCCGGCCGGCCAATTCCCTCACCTCATCAAGCGCTTCACTTTCAGGGCTGTCTGGCTGGCCAGCCGATGAGCGCGTTTCGTAGTTCGTCTGTTGCTGACGACGCAACTCCTGGTCAAACAACGCTGAGAGGTCTTGACCTGGTCTTCCCGAGCCACCACCTACCGCCGCCTGCCGCCGGGAAACTTCCCGTTGCCGAATTTCGGCCTGAGCACGCAGCAGATGGTTTAGTGCCGCCATCTCGTGGGGAATAGCCTCGTTAGTCTCAATATTGTCCAATGCCGTCTTCGCGAAACCCATGGCGCGAACTGCAAGATCCAACGGTGCTCCATCACGCGTTCCACTTGATGCCACTTCACCCTGCCGTCGTCCTGGGCCAAACTCCTCAAGAGCTTGTTCCGTGCGCACCTTGAGTTCATCCTGAGCACGGGCCACCGTACGGACCTCGTTCTCGACCCTAGAATCCTCAACCTGTCTATCGAGTTTCCACGTAGCCACTACGATCGCACGTTGAGCAGCCGTCAAATCAGCAAGACCTGTACCACCATCACCCCCTTGTGACTGGCTCTGCGCTTCAACAAATTCCTGTTCAAATGGCGTAACGTCAAGAAAGTAGATGTCACTACGCGCTTCGGTGGATGCCTTCGCTCGATTCACATCCAGTGCGCGCGCGTAATAGGTAACAAAGTCACCAGGCACAACATCAAGATCCTCAATGTATAACGTATAGATTCCAATCCTTGTCGTCAGATCAGTCGACCCTAGAAGTGGCACAGCCTGGTCTTCATCGCCCCTAACTGCATAGACGATCTCAAAGCGTTCGAGACCATAATCATCATCGGCACGGGCTTCGATGGTCACCTCCTCCAGTGGCGTAACCGAGCGGTCCCCATCTGGTCTGAGAATCCTGACGACGGGAGGAAGATCAGCGATCGCGCGAATAAAGTACTGGCCCTCGCTCAAATTACTGAGACCCTGATTGTCGGAAAGGGTCACCCGATAAGCATCATCCGCCGAAACCTCGAAGCTCCCAGTCAACGTCGTGTCGTCCCGGAGCGCCAACGGGATGAGAGACCCGTCCGAAAGCACCATTGCACCATCCTCAATCGGCTTGTCCGCGTAGACAGTGAGCGTTACCGCCGTACCAACTGGTGCATACACATCTCCGCTGTCGATCTCTATACGCCGCTCGAGCCGAGTAAATAGTGGATAGTCGTATTCGACGTCAATCCGATCAATATGGGGCACCATGAGTGCCGTCACGTTGTACTCATCCGACCATGCACTAGCTGCACTCACCCGATAACGAAAACTCTCTCTGACCGAGGTAAACTCGAACTGGAAACTTCCGTCGTCCGGCCGCATCTCAATGTCTTGCCATTCGTCACCTGACTCAACTTGTAACACCGGATGAATTAGGCGAGATGTAATCGTGACCCCTTCCACCTGCGCGCGCACCTCCAGCGATCCACCCGCCATCACACGGGCATCACCTGGCGAGACGTTGATTCGGACAGTCTCAGGAAACGCATACAGACTTGCCGCATCAACAGCTCGTTGAGCTGGTGTCAGTGCCAAGCTGAGCGCGGTCACGAGGACGATACCGCCGGCCACGCAAAGGCCGATTGCACGTCTGATCTGCGTGCTCGAGACCACGCGGTCAAGTTGCACAGTCTGAACCTGATTCGAGGCATCAGTAATCACCATCGACTGAACCGCAGATCTCACGGTACGACTACCGAGTTCAACTGCACTTGCTAGCCGGTCCTCAAATTCCGGCACTTGCTCTTCAATAAATCTGGCCACTTGTCGTGGGGACGGAGTTTTGCGAAGCGGCCACCATATTAAAAGGGTTTGACCGATCGCTACGACTGCCGCCGTCAGTGCTAATGCAATAAGCGATATGCCCGTCGGCAGCCAGAAGTGATCCACCATGACTGCAACTAGCACGATCACGCCGACACTACCAAAGACCCTAGCGCTACCACGCAACACGGCAAGCGTGACCCAGCGTCGTCTGACCTTGGCAAAGAACGTCCAGAGTGGCTCGTCTTGACTCTGCATGCCCCCTATCCCGTCCGGCGACCTAGAAGACTCTCAGCAGCGAGTGCCAATATCATCAGGCCGAGTGCGTAACGCCAGTATCCGCCGTCTCGTTCCCGTTCATCCATTGCGTGGTCAGTTGTTGAATTGATCGTAATGCCTACCTTTGCTACCTCGGCCTTGAATTCGGCAACTGACATGCTCGTCATATCAGATTCTTCCCGATCGACGTTGATTGCCACCCGTTGCGAGTCGGCTAACTCAATAAATCCTGGACGGCGAACACTCTCCCGTGGACCGTCGCCAACGACCAACTCACGCGGTTCATTCCTATCGCCACTGAGGTGCCTTAGTGTCTCGTGCACGAACGGTACGAACATCGGATGACGCGGAAAATCGTTCCACGCACTTTCGAAGTCCGAACCGAATACAAGTAGTCGTCCAAGATCGAGGTCATGTTCCATTAGCGCGGCCGTCCCATCACTGAAGTGCGCAAGCACGCTACCGTCTGTGCTTGAATCCAGTCTCCGAGTCCGCACATACCTAGCCTGAGCCAGGTTTCCCAGTTTCTGTCCAAACGCCTGAAAGATCGGGTGCCTTCCATCAGCCGGTACAAATCTTCGGTCCACCGAACCTGTGTCATCATTTTCCGGTACGGAAGGGCCCACGCCGCCAAATCCCGAAAGCATGAGCGGTTCTATATCGGGACCGGCAACAATGAGTACTCCGCCTCCCGCGCGCGTAAATCTCTCCAATCCAGAAAGTCCCCGACGGTCCAGTCCACGAGTAGTCAACAGCAGGACCACGGCTGGCGGAACGTCTGCCTCTGACAAACTCGACGAAAGCATCGCTGCCGCGGTCTGCGCAATCTCAAATCTTTTCGCAACATCTCCAACCCGAAGGGCCTGGTCTAGATAGAACGCCTCAACCGATGAGTCTCCACCCTCTGTGACCAAAAGAATCCCAAGTGGCCTCGGCGGCGAAAGCATTAAGTAACGAGCATCGTCCGCTTCGTAGCCGGTAGCATCATTTATGATGACGCTAGCCTCACCACGTTGCGGCAGGACAACAGGGAAAACAACCTCGGTGCTACCTCTCATAGGTACCGTCACCACCGCCTGGTCCACCTCGGCCCCATCGACAAGTAATCTGGCAGTTACCACTTGGCCCACCAGACCACCGTTGAGCAAGGTAGCCCTCGTGTTAGAAGGGCCGGCCTGAATCTCAGTCACAGCCAAATTGCCCATTGGGGGCTGAATGGTTACAACGTCGAGTGGAATCCGATCGGGTAATACGCCATGATCACCAGACACCCAGCCGCTCCGTTGAAGATCTGTGACAATGACAATCTTTCCGGTCTTGTCTCCAATGACCTGGGCTGCCCTATCGAGCGCAAGTCGATATCGAGTGGCGCCCCATCCGGTCGAAAGCTGAGCGATGGCTGCAAGCGCCTTCTGACGGTCAAGCGACGGTTCAGACACTAGAACCGCACCTTCATCAAAAGCCACAACTGCTACTTCCCTGGAAAAATTTTCCGCAAGTACGGCGTTAACCGCTAATTCGCGCGCACGATCAAACCGGCCTTGACCGGACATGCTGAACGATCGATCGACCGCCACAACGGTCAGGCCCCCAGTAAGGCCGACCAACGTACTAGCGAGATAGGGCCGCGCAAACGCCACAGCCAGCAAAACTAGAGCCGTCACCCGCAGAGCCAACAAGATCCACTCACGCAACATCCGTCGATTTGTTTGTTCAACCTGTGTCTTTTTAATCAGAAAGACTGCAGAAAATTCTCGGCGCGCTGCTGGAGTTCGCTTCAACAGGTGCAGTAGGACCGGAATGGCGGCCGCGGCCAGCCCAAGAAGAAACGCCGGAACAAGAAACGATACACCGAACATTTAGTTTCACTGATGGCCGTCTTCTACTGACGGCGGCTGCGTGTCGACAAATAACTCATGAGTGCGAAATCCAGTGACTTGGATGTATCCACAAGTTGGTAATCAATCCCGACCAGACCAAGTTCGCGCTTGTAATGAGACACAAGTGATTCAATCTCACCTAAATAGTGGTCACGTACTTCGAGCGGAGCTGCCATCACCTCGTCTGACGTCTCCATATCGCGAAAACGCGTTAGCCGATCGTATGGAAACGTAAGCTCATCATGATCCAAGAGATGAAAAACAACGATGTCTGTACCACGGAAACGAAGATGCTTTAGACCTTGAATTGTCTTTACTGGATCGTCAAGCAGGTCAGAAAGCAAAACAACAACTCCACGTTTAACTAATGAGTCAGCCAATTGGTGAAGTGGCTTCGCCACGTTAGAGCGAGTACCCAGAGATAACTGGTTTAGCGCTAGCAGCACTGACCTTAGATGCCCAGGACGAGCGCTCGGTGGTAGGTGGGTAACGATATTGTCGTCGAACGCAATAAATCCTACCGCATCACGTTGACGATTCATCAAGTAGGCAAGCGATGCTGTTAAATACGAACCGTACGCTAATTTAGTAACATCTCGGGATCCGTAACCCATCGAGCCGCTGACGTCGAGTAGAAGGTGACACTCTACGTTGGTTTCCTCGTCGAATTTCTTAACGTAGTAACGATCGCTTCGGGCATAAACCTTCCAGTCAATCGTCGATAGATCGTCACCTGGAAGGTACTGTCGGTATTCTGCAAATTCAACGCTGAAACCTTTAAATGGACTTCTGTGTAACCCTGACAAGAATCCTTCGACGACGGTCCGTGCCCGCAATTCCATGGAGCCAATACGAGCAACGACGGCTGGATCAAGAAAGCGAACTTCACCTCCCGTCGCCTTCATCGCCATGTTACATCTCACTCCGGGGCGGCGGAACCGCCTCAAGAAGTTGAGTCACCAACTTATCAGAATCGACCTCCTCAGACTCAGCGTAGAAGTTCGTGATTATCCGATGGCGAAGGATCGGCGGTGCTAACGCCGCAACATCACCAACGGAAACATGGAACCGCCCGTGCATAAGTGCACGAGCCTTTCCTCCGAGAATCAACGCCTGCGAGGCACGTAAGCCGGCCCCCCATTTCACCCACTGCTGAATAAAGTCAAGGTTCGCACGTCGGCCTGGGCGGGAGGCATCCACTAAACGGACTGCATAGCGTGCTACCTCTTCAGAGACATACACTTGTCGAATTAATTTCTGAAAATCGGTAATGTCAGAGCCGCGCAAAACACACGAGGCCGGCTCTCGGCTGGCTCCAGTCGTTTCCGTAACAACACGTACCTCTTGGTCCTCCGAAAGATAGGTCATTACGATGTTAAACATAAACCGATCAAGTTGCGCTTCAGGTAACGGATATGTACCTTCCAACTCAATCGGGTTTTGGGTGGCTAAAACAAAGAAGGGTTGGTCGAGTTGATAGGTCCGACCCGCTGCCGTAACATGGTATTCTTGCATCGCCTCAAGCAGGGCCGCCTGCGTTTTTGGTGGCGTTCGATTAATTTCGTCGGCCAGAATGATTTGTGAAAATATCGGTCCTTTAACGAAACGCAGCGCCCGATGCCCGCTTTCCTCGTCAAGAATCTCGGTTCCAGTAATGTCGGCTGGCATCAAGTCAGGTGTGAACTGGATCCTTCCAAAGGTCAAATCCAAGATATCTGCCAAAGTCTTAATCATTAAGGTTTTCGCTAGTCCCGGAACGCCAGTGATCAGACAGTGTCCACCCGTAAAGAGTGCAATTAACACCTGATCGATGCACTCGTCTTGACCAACAATCACCTTCCGTAGTTCAGCGAGGATCTGCTTGCGGCCATGCCTAACGCGCTCTGCCAATTCGGTTGCAGTGGTCTCCGATATTGTTTCCATGCGCCGTTTGTCACTCCCGCTATCAATGGGTCAATACGTAGATGATCTCATTGATCATCATTCGATACGACTGTCCCGTGTACTTGATGTAACCTGGATACTCTTCAGCGTTCGACCACTCCCAGCCGTCCCCCATATCAGTATTCCAGTTGATGAGAACCATTGGGCGGCCCTCATCATCTAGCACAGCACGTAGCCGTGGCACAAAGCCGCCCTTTTCCCACGTTCGGCCACTAAAAAAAGCACCTAACCCTGGAATCTGAGGATAGGAATCAATCTTGTAGAAACAGCTAAAAATCGGATGATCTGACTCAAGATCGACAATGTCATACTCAGGTAGCACCTTTGAAATCTGTGCGACAAAGTGGTCCCATTCAATCGGCCCATGGAAATCATCGAACGTGATGGTTCCACCACGCAATAAAAACTCGCGCAACCTCGTAACCTCATCCGCTCCCAATTGGAGATTGCCAGGCTCCACAAAATAGAGCCACGGATATTCCCAGATCCGTTCTTCGTCCAGTGTTACAACGATCGGATCATTCACCTTGATAGAAGTGAGCCGTGAAAGGCGACGAGAGAGGTTTTGCTCGGCTGCCGGCGCGTCGATAGCCCACGGCTCGTTCCAATACTGACGAAACCTAGCCTCGTTCATTGTTATTGAGGTATATCGAACGCGTACAAACGTCCACTCCAAACCGACGAATCGGTTACCCGAAACTATTGAAATTTGTTCGTGTACACGCGCAACGAGCGGCTGTGCGATGACCGCGAGAGCCACCAGCACTCCCACCGCGAAAACTGTCCGCACTGCGTAACTCTGCATCTCCGCACTACGTGCTCGCTTCATACTTATGGCAGCTCCCCCACTGTACGGAGCAGTAATTCCTGACCTCGTTCATACGAAGGAGCGATCTCAAGTGCAGCCAGCGCATGTTGTTTCGCCTCGCCTATTTTGCCAGCAAGGATCAGACTTTCAGCCAAATCACAATGAGCAACCACGACATCCACTGGACCTGCAGCTAATGCCACACGAAACTCTTGGACCGCTTTCTCTATCTCACCACTGTCCAGCGCCAGCCGACCAAGTGCAGCATGCGGCACGACGTCAAACGGATCAATCGCGATGATACGCTCGTAAGCCACTTGCTGATGCTCTCGGTGTCCCGTTTCCTCAGCTAGCGCTGCCAACTGCCGGGCCGATTGGAGGTCCTGGTGATCATACGCCAGCAGACCTACCAGTTGGTTCATCGCGCGATCACGCTGACCTTGTTTAATCGCGATCTCGGCCAGTAATGCACGTGGGCTGTTGGCTCCAGTCGCGACAGTTACAAGTGTCAACGCATGCTCTAACACATCAACCGCAGCATCGAGCTCGCCTGCAGAGTAGAGAGCATGGCCATAGGTCACCTGAATGGCATAACTAGCAGGATAGGACCTCGCCAATGCGCCGAGCATGTCGAGTTGTGTGCCCGCCTCTGGGAGCGGCCCAGACACAGGCTGCTGTAATGCTCGCTGTAAGCTGCTAAACCGCTCCTCAAGAGCAATATCAAAGCTTTCTTGCAAAGCGTCAAAATCGGTTCCAGCTATCTGCTCAAGTAATGCCTCGGTATCAAATCCTTCTGCATAGCCACGTAGCATCTCAGGCAACATATCCTCACCATACAAATCGACGAGATGTTCAACTACGAGAGACGCTTGATAGTAGGCTAGGACAATCGTTTCCGGTTTCGTGAATCCGATATTCAGTTGTCGTAACGGTAACGTCTCACCACTTTCAAGCGCTTGCGCAAAAGTCAATTCCATATTACGACCCCAAGCAGGATTCGCTAGCCCTTCTTCGTAGACTGAAATACCTTCAGTCAGCCAGCGCGGCACACGGTTACGAGACATCTGCAAGGTAATAACGTGTGCCATCTCGTGCCACAGAGTCGCTTGCCAGTTAAAGGTGCCGGGGGGGCGGGCGCGCGGTGAATCCATCGTAACAACCCGTCCGAAGCAAGCCCCGAGCGCGCCGATCATTCCAGGTAGCCCCAAATTACGTACAGCGAAATCATCGTGACGGGGAAATACTTCAATTAGAATTGGCCCGTCTATCTCAACACCGTAACGGCCGCCAAGCGTCTCAAGCGCCTGAGAAGCGAGAGACACAACGTAATCACCCAGTATGGGGGACTCGCTTGGATGAAGACGGACAACCAAATCACCCTTTCGAATCGTCTCAAACTCGTCTACCGCATCCAACATTTGTAGCAAGTTGAAAGTAACGATATTGAAAGGATCGGTTTCGAACGATTGATCGAGCTGCTCCCGAGCACTCACCTCATCGCCCGTGCGAAGTAAATGCATGCCCAATTCAGCCTGAGCGAGCGGGCTACCAGGCGATAAATCCAGTGACTTCTGAACTAATGTAACCGCTTCGTCAAACCGGTAATGACTCGCCGCCTGAGCCCCTGTCACACGGTAGACCTCGCCGTAATGAGGATTGAGCGCAAGAACACCAGCAACTTCAGTTTCAAAATCTTTAATCCGGTCTTCGATATAAGCAATGGCAGCACGTAGAGACCGCGCTTCAAAACTATTCGCGTTAATGCTGAGCGCTTGCTCAATTATCAAAGACGCGTCGTCGTAACGCCGTTCCTGAAGAGCTAACTCGGCTAGGAGTAGATGGGCCGCCTCCGACGACTCGTCCAGTTCAATTGCACGGCGGGCCATTTCGGCTGCATCAGATGGATTTTCACTCACCAACGTGCGTCCGAGTCCAACATGTGCAGGTACCCACTCAGGATCAGCGGTTAGGGCCGTTCGAAATGAGCGAACCGCATCCTCGATGTTATATTTTTCTAGAAACAATTCGCCCCAAGCAGTATTAATAGCTGGGTCTTGGGGAGCTGCCGCTGCGGCGCGCCTAAAAAAATCATTCGCCTCACGAGACTGGCCAAGAGCACGTGCGGCTTCGGCTACCCGAAGTAATTCCACATCGACCCGACGCCTTGCCCCTGTGTTAATGATCGGGGCTAGAGTATCTAAAGCCTCAGCAGACCGACCAAGGCGCGTCAGCAGGAGCCCAAGTTCAAGAGCCGCTTCGCCAGTCGAGTCGATCCTAATTGCAGGAAGGAAGAGCCGCTCCGCTTCAGCGTAGTTTCCCTGCCTCGCAGCAATCAGGCCCAACACTGCGGCCGCCGTGGAATCGTTTGAGCCGCGAGCAATTGCGAGACGTCGTGCCTCAGCAACATCACCTAGTGCCAGTGCACGCCTAGCAGCACGTAGAAAATCGTGCCGTTCGGACACTTCACTAACTGCAACTGGTTGTACGCCTGAGCTTTGTGTTGATGCGCTAAGCGGACTACCCAACCAGACTGCAGTTATGCAGGTAAGGACGGAGAGGAGCGCTCGAGACGGCCGCGACGCCCCGCCACGGCGCAACCCTTGATCCAGCAGAACCATGCTACGAATGGCACGATTATACCCCCGAGTTTGAGTCAGCCCTAGTGGCACTCACCTTCGTACTCGCCGTATTCCGAGGGAATTCGACAAAGCAGGACCGGGGAGGAACTGATCTAGAAAAATGCAACCGACTGATGGGATGGAATCTCAAAGCGATTACGGCAGCGTGTACAGACAACATAATCATCGACGCGTACCATATAGTCTCGCAATTTCCCAAACAATGCCCGGTCACGCTCGTCAGCGCCACGAGGTGGACGTTCCTTCTTTACGCGCCTAATCCAGCAAATCTTATACTCTCCACGATGACGACACTTAGGACAGCCATAGGTTGTAGGCTTTAGTTCCTGTTTTTCGTTAAAGAACTCCCGTTCGTTAAGCGCCATTCCGGGACCGTGTTACAAAATTTGAACTCGTTGCAGTGGTAATCCGTCGTAACGCTAGTCAATCCTTGACGAACATCACGAGCGACCAAATACGAGGGAAGTTGACCTTCTCGATCGACACAGGACAAAGCCCTGCTTGCACCAGCAACGCTCGAAGGTCAAGATCAGCCTTGAAACCCAGGTGGACCGTAAGGGGAGACAATATCCGTTCGATCCGAGCGAGAAACCTCCGTTCGCTGAGAAAGTGGTTCAAAACAATGATCCGCCCTCCCTTCCGGCACACGCGATACATTTCCTGCACCACTGATACCGGATCAGACACGACACTAATCACGTAAGGAGCATAAACCAGATCGAACGATTCATCAGGGAACTGAAGTTTTGTGGCATCCATTTGCTTTAGGCGTACGTTCCGCACCCCGCGCCGTTCTAGCCGGCGTTGCGCACCCTCAAGCATTGACACGGACAGGTCGATTCCTGTGACCTTACAATCGTCGGGGTACAGCACCGCACTTATCCCAGTACCAACCCCAACCTCAAGCACCTCGTCACCCGCCTGGATGGCCAAACGCTTGATAGCCTTTAAGCGACCAGGGTGCAGTGCTGGACCAAACATCACATCAACGATTGGCCATTTACCCAAGTAAACCGACGAAATCCGTTCGTAGACTTTATGAACGAAGCTGGTTTCTACAGATACGGTCGAAAGCGCCCGCGTACCCACATCGGACGACACCATAATGTCATTGTCCGATACCGATTCTTGGTCAAATAGAGATACCAAAACCCTCCCTCACCTCGGCACGCGCTCTTTGCGTGCGAACGAACCACGACTATATCTTGGCGGTGAATACAGAGCAAGGCAACGGCCAAGCGATGATAGTTCCCGATCGCCTCCTCCCATAGATAATCTCACGGCCTTGTCGCGGTCATCAGTCAAGTTCGCAAAGGTCGCAACTCTCTTCTGAACCATATTCGTTATAACTTATTCACAAATAAGATCATTGGTCTAATGACACGTTTGACACCCTGTCGGGGCACCGGTATAGTTTTTCGGTTGACCGGTACAGGATTGATGCCAAACGTCTTTCCGAGCTGCCGCTGTTATCTGCCACGGTGCTGAAACTCCGGTCGGATGGCTAACGATGACCGAATCTAACTCGTCTTCCGAAAACAGCGAAGACAGCCGCCTTGATCACCCCTCTTCTTCCTCGTTGGAGGCGGCGAGCAACCCTACTATGCACAGGTCTAAAGCTGCTGCGCTTATCAAGCGTTTAATACAAGAGGTCGTCAACTGGTTCAAAACCTTGGCATCGGCAGCAGTTTACGCGACCCTAATCGTAACCTTCGGTTTCCAAGTGGCACGTGTCGAAGGCCAAAGTATGGCGCCAACGCTGATCGATCAGGATCGACTAATCGTCAATAAGCTCATCTACCGACTTGGCGAGCCTCGACGTAGCGACATCGTCATGCTCTTTTATCCGATCGACCCTGGCAAGTCATTCGTAAAACGAGTCATTGCCGAAGAGGGTGATACTTTCCGAATTGAGAACGGACTCGTCTTCGTGAACGACGTGCCTGTACGAGACGACTACATACCTCAAGGATTTAGGAGCTACGAAGACTACGGGGAGCAGGTCGTGCCGCAAGGCTATTACTTTGTAATGGGCGACCACAGGAACAACAGCTCCGATAGCCGACATTGGGGAATGGTTCCGAAAAAATACATCATCGGTAAAGTTCAAGTTCGATGGTGGCCAATCCCCACCGCCCGAGTATTTTAGTCGCTTAGAGATTCCGCGTAGAGCATCTCGATCACTTTGTTCCAGCGTTCTTCCACCACACGACGGCGCACTTTCATTGTCGGCGTGAGTTCACCGCCCGCAATTGAGAACTCGGCAGGTAGAAGCTTAAACCGCCTAACCTGCTCAAATCCGGCCAGGGTAACGTTCACCTGGTCTACGACTTCCTGGTATAGCGACTGGACGTCAGCCCGTTCCACAAGATCCTCAATCGAGATAAAACTCGCTCCGTCTCGGAGGACGAGTTCCTCAAGCTGTGCTCGATCTGGAATTAAAAGTACGGCGATAAAACGACGTCGGTCACCAAGTAGTAACGCTTCAGCGACGAGTGGACTCCTTTTAAAACGCGCCTCAATTGGCTGTGGCGCAACGTTCTTTCCATTGGAAGTAACAAGAATGTCCTTCTTACGGTCAGTAATACTCACGTAACCATCGTCGTCGATATTGCCGATATCCCCTGTGTGAAACCAACCATCGCGAATCACCTCAGCGGTCGCATCAGGCTTCCCGTAGTAGCCCTGCATCACATTCGGCCCACGAGCTAGCAGCTCACCATCTGGCGCGACTTTAAGGTCAACCCCAGGTATCGCCTTGCCAACAGTGCCAATCCGCACAGCCTCCGGTGGATTAAGGGTCAATACCGGAGCCGTCTCCGTTAACCCATAGCCTTCAACGATTGGCATTCCAATTGCGCAAAAAAACTCAGCCGTAGATATCCCTAATGGAGCTCCCCCTGAAACAATTAACCTAAGCCGGCCACCAGTACGAGCACGAATCTTTCGAAAAACCATTCGGTCAGCGAGTAGGTTTTGAAACCGTATATACCAAGGCGCAGACTGGTTTGCGAACTGTCGTGAAGCACGGCTCCATCCAGCACTGATCGCCCACCCGAAGATTTTCCGGCGTATAGCTGGCGCCTGAGCCACTGATTCGAGGACCCTAACCTGCACCTTCTCGTAGACTCTCGGGACACCAGTCATGATGGTCGGTTTGATCATCCGCAGATCACGAGCGATTGTTTCGAGTGACTCAGCAAATGCCACCGTGACGCCCTCACATAGATATGCATAAACCACGGTACGCTCAAGCGAATGACTCAAAGGCAAGAACGACAGCGCAACGTCGTCAGACTTCATCGAAATCATCTGAAGTGATGCCCGAACATTTGACAGGATGTTTACATGGGTAAGCATTACACCCTTAGATCGTCCAGTTGTACCCGACGTGTAAATAATGGTTGCAATGTCGTTTGGACTAACGCCATTTACAGTCTCACGATAACGCTGCGCAAGACCTTCCTCAGCAAGCAACCGTCGCCGGCCACGTTCGGCGACATCGCACAACCCCATCTCACCAGATTCGTCACGAGAAGTCTCATCACTTTGGCGATCGATCACCACCACGATTTCCAACTGAGGTAATGTTTGCAACACACTCCGAACCTTGGCGGCCTCAGCCTCACCCGCAACAATGGCAAACCGCACCTGCGCATCGTTAAGGATTTCAAATATCTGCTCGCTTGCAAGAGTCGGATAGAGAGGCACTGTGACCGCACCGGCAGAAAGAATGGCAAGGTCTGCGATGACCCACTCAGGGCGAGTATCCGAGATAAGCGCAACACGATCACCAGGTTGGACGCCGAGAGCACTCAAACCCAAGCTAATGACACGAATTTCTTCAAAGAGTTCTTGACTAGAAAACTCATCAGCCCCAGTAGCACGACAGCGCTGAAATAAGACTGGCTTTGAAAGTCGATCGGATATGTGAAACGGTAAGGAAGCTAACGTCTTAACTTCAGAATCCATCAGACCACTTAGTCCCAAGGGGGTAATGAGCTTTAGTATCCTACCGCCAGCTCATTCTGATCGCCGATAGGAACCCGAACGTCCACCAGTCTTCTCGATTAAACGAATTTCACCGATGACCATCTCGCGATCGATTGCCTTGACCATATCGTAGACAGTCAGCGCTGCTGAAGTTACTGCCATCAAAGCCTCCATTTCGACACCCGTACGCGCCTCGGTGCGAACTGTGGCTGTGATTTCGTAGCCACCTGCAGTCGGTTCGAGTTGTACATCGACGTGAGATAGCGGCAAGGGATGGCAGAGTGGAATTAAATCCGATGTCCGTTTAGCAGCCATGATGCCAGCTAACCGTGCAGCCTGTAGCGGATCACCTTTGGCGACGTTACCAGCGCGGATTGCTTCTAGTGCCGTTGAACCGATCGCAATTGATCCTTGCGCGACCGCTTGGCGGTTGGTGACGTCCTTCGCACCAACATCAACCATGTTCACTCGTCCACGACTGTCCACGTGAGACAATTGTCGACTTGGACTTGGAGCGGTCTCTGGCGGCTTACCTTTAGACACTGTCGCCACCCTTCCCCCGCGCCAAATAAAACGATAGGCTCTCCAATGACACTGTCAGGTCAACATTCTTCAACTTCACTTCGTCTGGTGCGCGTAAGGCTTCCGGCGAGAAATTCAAAATTGCTTTGATTCCGGCCGCCACAACCTTATTAACCACCCCCTGAGCCGAACTAAAAGGCACCGCAATCACTGCGATGACAATCTGCTCCCGCAGAGCAATTCTTCGGAGGTCTTCGATATCATAAATTGGTACTCCCCCCCGCGACTGCTGGCCAATCTTCTCGTGAAGATTGTCAAAGAGCGCTACAATTTTGAAACCCTCCAGCCTGAATCCCGAATAGTCGGCTAGCGCGAGTCCAAGATTGCCAGCACCCATAATGGCAACCTTCAGGTGGAGATCGAGGCCTAGAATCTGGCGGAGTTGCCGCTTCAAATCCTTCACGTAGTAGCCGACCCCCCGCACCCCCAGTTCACCGAAATGCGCGAGATCTTTCCTAATTTGCGGTGCGTTCAAATCGAACCGATCAGCGAGCACCTTCGACGACACGGTCCGTATGTCTTCCGCATCTAGCTTATTCAGACATCGTAAATAGACCGATAAGCGATTCGTCGTAGCTTCTGAGATCTGAGTCGACATAGCTTCTCTGATGACTTATTAAACGCCCACAAAAGAGCCGCAGTCAGGGTGTGCGGTCGATATCCGTTGATCATAGCAGCCGACCACGGTGGCTGCACAGCGAGCCAAGATACACCACTACTACCGCCATCGAGCCTTCTAGAATCCACTCGGGCAATGGATCCCTTATGCCGAATGGCGCCAGAATCACCCTTGCCGAATGAAGAGCACGGGCTCTTCGTAGGAGCCTACCCTACTTCTGTAGGTTGACGCCCCAGACACCAGCAACGCTAACACACCGGACCAAGTGCCCGCAGCCGCTCTATTTCAGTACGAACCTCTCGGATAAGTTCATTGCGGTGGGAATAATCTCGCCCTATCGTAACTATAGGTGCTCCGAATCGAACGCTAACAGTTGCTGGGTAAACCAAAGCACTTCCACGCTTCATCGCCGCACGACTACCCAAAATCGCCACTGGGACAACTTGGGCCTGGGCCTCCAAAGCCAGAACAAATCCTCCCTTCTTAAACGGCAGGAGCTCATTTGTCCGACTACGGGTACCTTCTGGAAAAATCACGAACGATCCACCGTTTCGCAACTTCGTCGCCGCTTGAGTAATCGCTGCGGCACTTTTCTCACGGTCCCCTCGATGAATGCCTACAAAGCCAATTATGTCGAAGCCAATTCCTAGCACTGGCGTCTTACGGAGTCCGGCTTTGTAGAAGATGTAGAGCCTTGGAAAAAGAGCTCGAAACAACACAAATAGAATCGGGGGTTCGACGTTACTTGCATGGTTTGCAAAGTAGACGGTTGGCCGATCTGAGCGTACATACTGAAGTCCCTCAACTCGAATTCGGATCCCAGTGAGTGCTAAGGCTAAACGAACCCCGACATAACCAGACCAATAAAGCACACTGCGCTGGCGGGTCGTTAGCGCTATTACCAATACAAGAGGACCAACAAAAATAACGTATAGACCCACTATGGCGTAAGTAGCAATCGACCGGACCCAGGCAATAAACCACGCCATTACTGATATCCGAAGTATTCAGTAAGAAACAAAAAAGCCTGACCCGGTGTCCCGGATCAGGCCAATGAACCAGTACCTGTCAGAATCCTATGCTAAGAAGCACGGACCGCCCTTGAGGTTCGGCGACTACTCGACCGTGTCGAGGCCTTAGCAGTCTTGGTAGTCTTCTTGGCTCGCGAGGCCGCAGCTGCCGCCGCTCGAGCCTTACTCGCAAAGCAGCGCTCAAGAGACTTATCCACACGTTCATCTACGCTCTTCACCGGTTCATTTGAGACTTCTGCAATCTCCGAAACTACGAAGAATTTCGCTTTATCCAGCATCCGCTTCTCGCGGAAAGAAAGGCTCTTCGACTTACTTAGAAAAGTTAAGTTCTTCAGTACTTCTATTGCATCTTCGATCGAACCGCTCCGCATCTTGTCAGAGTTGTCCTTGAAGCGGCCTTTCCAATTCTGATGGTTATCGATCTTACCGTTTGCCAACCGCCTGTAGAGACGGTCAATCTCATCGTCGGAGACGGCTCGTCGGAGCCCAACGCTCTCAATGTTACCGACCGGCACCAGAACTGTCGTGTCGCTTGAGACCATCCGCAGTTGATAAAAGCCACAGGTGGTTCCCATAATTGTTTTATCTTCGATAGCCTCAACTACACCTAGTCCGTGATTTGGGTAAATGACCTTATCTCCAACATCAAATGCCACATCTCCCCCAAGCTTAGATTTCTTCCCCGAGTGCATGCTTACCGCTATTTCACCCTGCAAAGCCCAAAGATATTAACACATTCACAGCCAAAAATCAATAAAAACAACCTAAAAAAGCCTTGTTTCGCCCTATATTCTCTTGTCAAAATTACCTCATTCTGCGCCGAAACCCACCTCAATACCGATGTACACGAGCCAAAACGAATTAGACTGGGCAATTGGGATTAACCGGAGTGCATCAAGGTCACGGATGCGGAGGATGATTATGAGGTCGACTCATCAGAACCTGACTGCTTGGCCCTTAAGAGCACTTACCTTGGCAGTATTTTTCAACCTGGTCCCGATGCTACTCACAACATCAATAGCTAGCCAGGACACACCGTTGATCGGCTCCAGCGACCTTTTATCGGCATCAAAGAAAGCCACAACCACTCAGGACGGCCAGAGTCTAGCCCCTTATGTACCGACCCCTCGGGAGGTCGTCGATAGGATGCTCCAGCTTGCTGAAGTAACCCCTGATGACGTCGTCTACGATCTGGGTAGTGGTGACGGCCGTATCCCTATCTCAGCTGCGCGGGACTATGGAGCCCGCGGCGTCGGCGTCGATATCGATCCTGAACGCATCGCCGAAGCCAACGCCAACGCACGACGGGAAGGTGTGGCTGACCGAGTGACGTTTATCCTCGGCGACGCTTTGGCCACTGACGTTTCCGAGGCAAGCGTCGTGACACTCTACTTACTTTCCTCATCAAACATGAAACTTCGACCGATCTTGACAAGCCAACTTTCCGCCGGCGCCAGGATTGTGTCACACGCCTTCAACATGGGCGATTGGCAGCCAGATGCAGTCGAATCCTTCAATGATTCTCGGGGAAACCCTCGAACTATTTATCTGTGGAAATTTGACGGCGAGCATCGTCCTTAAAGTACTCATGCACCCGCGCTTGACAGAAGGAGCATCCGCTCCTGCTAAGGGAACCGCGTGCTATACTCGGCCCCCATTTTTTCGCGCCGTTACGTGCCATGGGTTAAATAACGAGGGCCGGAGTGGTGAAACTGGCAGACGCGCGGGATTCAAAATCCCGTGGGGTTCACTCCCCGTGTGGGTTCGAGTCCCACCTCCGGCACCACATGGCTCTACAGCACCAACTCTACTGACTTTGCAATAACGGGGATAGCCACGGGGCTTATCGGTGAGTCCCGCCCACTCGAACTTACACACCAAGAGGTCACCCACAGCGCAGTGCTATGCCGTACTCGTTAGCCACCGGTGTGTCCTAGTTGTGCAGCAGTTCCGTCAACAAGGTAAGCGGACGGCCTGAGTCACTACCGTCGTCAACATCAAATGGAAATTTCTTCTGGCCGAGGGCTGGACGAAGATCATCGAACCAAGCGGCGCCGTCATCGAACTCTGCTAAAAATGGCCTGTTCACCCACTCGGGGTTTCTCGCTTGGATGAAATCGCACAAAAGTAGCTTCTGGTTTGGGTCACCCAGTAGATCAAAGCCCACACTATGACGGAGCGTCTCGTACACGTGCTGACCAATTACATCAAGAGGCGTCAATACACCAAGCACTCGAACTTTACCTGGGAAGGCTGACATTGACGGACCTCGTACTGACCGCGCTAATCCAGAGACTGTTCTGTACGCTTGCGTGAAGATCTCGTGAGCCTCCACAAGCGGCACCTCAAAGTATTTCCGGGCACCGGTATCCCGTTCGACGAACATGTAATAGGGCATTAGGCCAAGTTTCACGCCGGTTTGCCAAAGCGCTGACCATGCACGGGGGTCATCGTTTACATGCCTGATGAGCGGTGCCTGCATTCGAATCTGGGCACCCGTACCACGAATTCGCCTGACCGCCTCGCGTGCAATCTCAGGTTCAAGCTCAATCGGATGAGAGTAGTGCCCCATGATGGAGACTTGACGACCCGCTGCATTGATCTCCTCAAACAACCGAAGACAGTCATCGGCATCCGTGTCAGTCACAAACCGCTGTGGCCAATAGGCTACGGCCTTCGTGCCAAATCGAATGTTCTGAATGTGCTCAAGATCGGGTGATAACAAAGGCTCTATGTAGCGCCTCAAAACCGACGACTTCATAATCATCGGGTCACCACCAGTCACAAGCACATCAGAGACCTCGGTATGAGCCTTCAGATAATCAACCAGTTGGTCGGTCTCCTTTGCCTGAAACGTGAAGCCTTCAAGCCCGACGAACTGCGCCCAGCGAAAGCAATAGGTGCAATAGGAGTGACAGGTCTGACCCTGTGATGGGAAGAAAAGCACGGTCTCCCGATACTTGTGCTGGACACCTTCCATCAGGTCGCCACCAACAGTCGGCACATTATGTGTAAGCTGACCTGCAGGGTGCGGATTGAGGTCCAAGCGGATCCGGTTAACCGCCGACGACATCGCCTCGGCCCCCTCGCCCCCACGGAGGAGCGAACGCACCTCACAGTACTCGGAATCTTCAAGCATTCCTTGCTGAGGGAATACAAGCTGAAAAATTGGGTCATCTGGAACCCTAGACCAGTCAATTAACTCATCCAGCACGTAGCGGTTCGTACGAAACGGCAGCACGCTGCCTACAACTTCAACGGCCTCTCGCACATCCACAGCAATGCTCCCCCATTGAGGCCACTTGGCAATGTTGTGCAGTCCAATTGCCTGAAAACCCGTCCCGTCCTTCGGTTGAAATGTCATAAAAAACGGTGTCCTCAGTGATCGAAAAATAAATGCACTACATTAAATAATTGCAAACAAACAACTTGCGAGATACCGCCCCCCAAGGCCCACACTTGGCAGCCTTAGCAACCACAGGCTAAAAATAGGGAGACGGACAGTATAGCCTCGTCTGCTTGAAACAGGAAATCTAATATTCGCCTTATCTTCGTTCTTAAAAAAAGTGGGAAACCGGTCCTACAGACTCGGCCAGAATCAGAACTGACGGCAGCTACACGCCATCACTCCGGTACCGTCAGGTCAATTACTGCCGTACCTGCAATGTCGACTACGCGCTCACTGCGCCGTCCAGCATTGATATTCCATACGCGTACCGTGTGACGACCAGCCGGGATACTCAACAATTCAAACCGGCCCTCACGGTCAGCCACCACTGCATAGGGAGCCTCAGTTACCACGATGTAGGCGCCCATCGCCGGATGTACGTCGCATGACACAGAGTAGGTTCCTGCATCGAAGACATGCAGATACTCGCCAGTGATCGGCGTGGCTACATTAAAAACGGTCTTGAGCGTGGCCGAACTCCTTACGTGTACGTTATGGAGAACATCATCGCCATTTGTGAAGGCAACCACCTGACCGACCCTAGCCACGAGTACGCCAGGGTCAAACGCCAGACCAAATTGGTCCATCGTCGTTTGCTCATCCGGCACCGGCACGTCCCTAGCCAACTCCGGCTCGAACATAACGACCGAGTTAAATCCACCGGTCACGGGAGGTGCTAAGCCCCGTATAGCCAATCCCTGGGCTTTCCCGGGGTGAGATACGTCAACCACCTGGTCCTCTGCATTAGGCACTGGTTTGCAGCCGATTTGGCTGGAACAAAGGAAACCAACAAGACTCAGCACGAAAATGAACCGAATGGCGAGTGAATCAAGCAACTTCTGTGCAACCTCAGTCAGCATAGAGAAGAAATTACATTGTAGCGACGCCACCTGCATCGCGCCATACCATCAGAAGAGACCTACCTGCAAGTGATGGAGGTCACAGTGTGTAATAAAACGACGCATATCGCGCCTATCACCGGTAATGGGCATGTGCTGCACTTTCGCATAAAATCGTGGACATCGTACTTTCTACTGAACCATGCCAATTAACCACCCTCTGATCGTTTCGACCGATCTTCTAGCCGAGCATCTTGACAACCCACTATGGACGATTATCGACTGTCGTTTTGATTTGACCAACACTGAGGAGGGCAAGGAATCCTATCTGGCTGCTCACATTCCGGGGGCAAGCTATGCACATTTAGACAAGGACCTATCAGGACCAACGACAGGTCACAACGGTCGACACCCGCTACCCGACCGAAAGGCAATGAGCCTCGCCTTCGGGAGATTTGGAATCTCGTCAGAGCACCAAGTGGTGGCTTACGACCAAAGCACCAGTATGTTCGCAAGCCGCCTCTGGTGGATGTTGCGTTACGCTGGTCACGAGCGTGCCGCCGTACTCGATGGGGGCTGGGCAAAATGGCAACAGGAGGGGCTCCCAGCCCATTCTGGGATGGAATTGAGAAAACCAACGGCTTTTGTTCCCAACTGGCGCCCTGACCTCTTACTCGACGCAAAAGCCGTACTTAAAAGCCTAGTGGAATCTAGATTGACACTCCTCGATGCGCGAAGTGCCCAGCGATTTGTCGGCTCGGCCGAAACCCTTGACCCAATTGGAGGTCACATTCCAGGCGCCCTGAACTATCCGTGCCAGACAAACCTTCACGAAAACGGCACGTTTCACGATTCCTCTGAGCTCAGACGGCGTTTCAAGGCTTTACTGGGGTCAACACCACCAGAAGAGATCGTGTCCTACTGCGGGTCCGGCGTCACAGCCTGCCATAATCTACTAGCACTCGCTCGCGCCGGGCTTGACGGTGGAAAGCTTTACCCCGGCTCGTGGAGCGAGTGGTGCAGTGACCCATCGAGACCCGTGGAGCGTTCTTCCACCTAGTTATCACGCCAGGACTACCTAGGTGGTTGTCGGTTAGAACGGACGAGCTGTGGCAGGCGCTACAACAGGCACTGAATGTCCTCTCGCCTCTCCTTAGCCACTCCCAAACACCACGCCAACAAGCCAAAGTGTTAGTGCCGGTACGTAGGTGATGAACAATACCGTCACCAACAGCAGAAACATATACGGAAGCGCTGACCGGTAGACCGTCGTTAGCGGCTTGTCGAACCTGTATGACGACAGAAAGAGGTTTGCCCCCATCGGCGGCGTTAGATAGCCGAGCTCAAGATTTGCTAGAAAGATAATGGCGAGATGCACCGGGTCAATGCCGTAGGCCACTGCAATCGGAGCAATCAGCGGAACCACGATGACGATCGCTGAATAGATATCGATTAGCGCCCCGACCAAAAGCAGGAATCCGTTCAACGCAAGGAGAAAGAGCATCGGCGACTCGATATGCGTCTGCACCCATTCCAGTGCCATCATTGGAATCTGTGCGATGACCAGGAAGTTTGTGAATCCAAGCGCCACGCTCAGAATGATCATGAACCCGCCTACAAGCGTCGCGCATTCAACAAAGATACGTGGGAGATCGCGCCTTACTGATAACCCGCGCTGGATAAAGCACTCCACTACGAATGTGTAGAGAACCGTTAAGGCCGCTGCTTCTACGAGCGTGGTATAGCCATAACCGATTCCGACCAACACAACGACTGGCAGCAGTAGTTCCCACTTAGCTTCCCATATCGCTGCCATCGCCTCGCGTAGAACGAACGGGGTTCGAGTCACACCGCGCAACCATCCCTGGCTCGCGGCCCAGCCGGCCACCACCAAGACCAGTAAGACGCCAGGAAGGAGTCCACCTACGAAGAGTTTTGCGTAGTCAAGATTGGCGTAGAAAGCATAGAGAAACACCGGAAGACTTGGAAACCAAAGCAAGCCGATAGAACCTGAAACCGTCACTAGACCAAGGGATGTTTGTTCTGGATATTTTGCGCGGACTAGCACAGGTAGCAACAACCCACCCATCGAGAGAATCGTGATACCAGACGCGCCGGTAAGCGGCGTAAAGAAGGCAAGCACGAGAGTGGCGACTATCGCTAGGCCACCCGGCATCCATCCGACACACGCGGTGAAGAGACGGGTCAGGCGTTGACCCGCGCTCCCTTCAGCTAACAAGTAACCTGCTAAAGCAAACAGTGGGATCGCCGGTAACATCGGTGAGTTGGTAAGTCGGTAGGTCTCGTTGGGCACGGCAGTGAGCGGCGTGCCGTCACCCCAGAAAAGGACCAACGCGGCACCACCAATCCCGGCAAAGATCGGCATCCCGAGCGCAGTGGAAAGGATGATGACAAGAGTCGCCGGTAGCACAATGCCAACGGTCTCCATACCGGACATCAAGGTAAAAAGGAACGGAATCAGTAGACCGAGCGACGTAACCGCCCTTCCCTGCCAGTCCGACGCCGCATGCCAGATTAAGCGCCCGGTAATGGCGCCAAAGCCAACGGGCAGGACCGATACCACGAGCCAGAAGGGGAAATCCCAGGAGATCACATCTCCAAAGTCCCGTTCAATTCTCACAAACTCAATGCTGGCCACAACGAGTGTCGACGTCACAGCAACAGCTATCGCCGAGGTAAAAATCTTTACGAACCTCTGTGTATGAACGGGTAAGAAATGTTGCGTAGACAGCGCGAGCAGCCGCTCGCTCCGCGACGCTAACACGGCGCCAAGCACCGTGATCCAGAGCGTAAAATTCTGAACAACAACAATCGAGCCTGAAATACCTTGGCCAAATCTGATGCGGCTATAAATTTCTATCAGCGGCAGCACAGTCATCGCCACTAAGATGGCGATGGCAACCGCATTCTCAAGGCGAAAGTGGAAAGATGGCCGTCTGGACAGCTGCATAAGCTGCGGCTAGCGGGCCCTTCTACTGGGCAGAACGGTATTCGTCACGAAGGCGACGGACTTCATCGAAGATATCACCTGGACAGTAGTCACCGCGCAGGCTCGAGTAGGTACGCTCACTCTCATTGCGCCAAGCGCTCAGCATTGAAACGTCAGGAGTGTTCACGATAAGTCCGCGTTTAGCCATTTCAGTGACCGAATCATCACCCATTTGGCGAATCTCATCACGTAACTGAACACCGGCCCGCCGTGAAGCCTCAAGCATACCCTCCCGGTGCTCAGCAGGCAGGCGGTTCCAAGCGCGGGCACTCATAACCGTGCCTCCAACAAGAGGAAGTAATTTCACATCAAGCATATGGGGCGTTAGCCTGTATAACTCCTGTATTTGAGCAAACAAAGGCACAATGGGCACGGCGTCCAGCATCCCGGTCTGTAATGACGTGATGAGGTCCACCAGCGAAAGCGGTATAGCATTAAATCCAAACTCCTTGTAGAGATTCTCAGAATCAGGATCGCCAGCTGAAACAAAAAGCTTCATACTTCTGAGGTCATCCGGTGTACGAGCAGCTGATTTACTAAACACATGCAGCCAACCACCGTCCGCCCAATTGAGAACTTTGAATCCCTTGGCCTCAATCCGCTCCTCGAGTGTAGGCGCAATCCGTTCACGGACGTAGTCGAGTTCCTCATACGACTCAATCAACATTGGAATCTGTAAGCACGCAACACTTTCGTCGATACGTGAAAGGCCAACCGAGGAAAGCGCCACGGCCTGCAGTTGACCTTGTCGCACTTTACGAACCATCTCAATTTCGTCACCCAGCACACCACCGGCAAACACCTGAACACGCACCGCGCCATCAGAGATGCGGGACCACTCTTGAGCCATGACATGTATCGTCTCGTCCCAGAGTGAGCCATCTGGCACGAGTGTGCCGATTCGAATCCGAAGGCCCCGCTGGGCCTCTACGGCTATCACAAGAAACGCGATGGCAACGAATACACCAACCACAAAGCGCATCGAACGAAACATTCTCATCAACATGCCTCAAAACAAAGTTAGGAGCCTGGCTCCAAAAAAAGATCCTCAATGCGGTCGAGTAACCAGTTTGCCCGCCGCTGCGCAATCAAGTTTACGAGCCGGTTATCCGGATCGGCGTCGGGATCGACCGAAAGCGCAACTTCCATCATCTCACGGAACTCGGCAGCATTCTGGGTCGGCACTGAGACTGCTTCAGCATAGGCAATGTGTAACCCGGCACGCCGACCGCTAGACAACTCCAGTGCGCGGTCATAGTGACGACGGATCTCGTCATAGTCAGGCTGCCCTGGAACAGCGCCGGCAACAACGACCTTGAACTCATGGAGCGCTCCCTCATCCCACCCTTCATCTAACTCCAGTGCACGTTCCAGGAGAGCCTCTACCTCCGGCAGTCGCGCCAGCATCGCGGCGGAACCAGGTGACGCTGCAATCGCAAGTCCCAGCGAGGCTGCCGTCCAGTACAACAGCGGCAGGTCGCGCTCTTCATGCCCTGGTGTGATCATAGCAACGGCGTCCTCGGGTTCGGTAGACAGCCTGCTGCGGAATCCTCGATGGTCACGCGAAAGACCACGTAGACAATAGTCGAGCGCCCGTTGATACAGTCGTCGTGCACGAGTTCGCATAGTTCGCCCAAGGCCGATGTCCTTCTCCATCGCTACTTCAGACGGATAATCAACGTAGGCGTATGCATAGAGCGAAAACCCGCGGCAAGCCGTCAATAATAGCCCGCGGTGGTCGGGAGACTCGTTCAAAAGACTTTCGGTTAGCTTAAGACCGAAGGGCAGCGCATCACCAACAAACTCGATATCATCATCGGTTTCGTAAACTGAATCGCCTTCCGCCAACGCATCACCAACCATATTGATTGCATACGTCTTCAATGAGCATCCCGAGAGCACCGGGGCAAGCAACACAGCGATGAGTAGTAAAGAACCCAGGTTTCTGGGCATGAAGGCGTCTCTGGCGTCTGTGTTCGTTCCGAGGTTGATCGAAGTCACTATCATCGGCGGGCAGCGACTCGCTCAGGCATTATATCGCATCAAGAACCAGTAACCGGCGACCTACGCGGCCAATAATAAGTGGCAACAGCGCACACCACTCACTACATCCGAACTCATTCGAGCAATGTCGGCAAGAGGAATGGCTCAGAATGGACCCGCACACCGCTAGGCGCGTGACGAAACAGCGGTAGATGCTGGTTTAGCGTTAGCCGCGCCGGATTCTTTTCCGTCGAGCTCATCACGTAGCATCGCCGCTGAACTTGCCAGAAAATCGCTGAGTGAAATGTCTCCAGCGTCAACCTTCTTGAGTAGTTGGCGCTGAGCCTGATACTCGAGGTTCTCAAGCCCGGCCTTACTCTGCAACAATCGCCAAGCCTTCCGCCGTTCCACACAAAACAGGACCATCTGACGCGACAGGAGCTGATATACAACCTTGTCTGCCTTCTCGGTCTCTATGTATACCCCGAAGTCAGGTACGAACGAGCGGTGCTCGGGGTTAAGGAAACTACGCTGGACAACATCGTCGAAGGTAATGCGCGGTAGCATGTCGTCAAGGTGCGTGTGTTGTGACAAGTCCGCCTCTTTCACTTTCTTTAGATGACGGCGGAAGCGCGCCTCCGTGGCACACCAATGCGCCACAGTGAACCGATACTTCTGCTTTGTCACCTTGCTCCTCGCCTCCCACCAGTCAGTCTTTGGCGAAGGATTCCCCTTTAACTCAAGGGTCTCGCTGTAGGTCTCTCCACGCATCGGATTAAACACGAACTCTGGCATACCGCGTGAATCGCGGGTTCGCTGCGCCTGCGCCAACGACATGTCATCAGCTACGCCGTGTTCCGGCTGACACGTAGTAAAGCACTGATAGAACGCCGTGCCCCGGTAATCTAGACCGTCGAGTAGCGCTCGGTAGAATTTTGGTGCGTTCGCAAGTGATATCTGGGCTACAAACGGTGAGCCGTGACCGGCCGTAAAGGTCTCCGCCACGTTCTTTTTTTCGATCAGTTTCCCTTGCGTGGCCTCACCCATCTGGTTCATATCATAGCCACCAGCCATCACTGATGAATCCGAGTTTTGGCCACCAGTGTTCGAGTAAACCTGGGTGTCAAGCATCAGCACTTTCACGTTCGGACGATTCTGCAGGATAACCTTTGAAAGATTCTGATAGCCGATATCGCCCATAGCGCCGTCACCACCAATCGCCCAGGCCTTAGGCAATTCCGTAATCTCTTCGTGCGTCATCAGAGCGTCAGTGAAGTGCGTGTAGTTGAAGTAGTCATCCTCAGAGCAAGCAACGTCTCCATTAAGCAGCGCGTCCGCGAGACGCTCAGGAACAATCGAGCGACGTGCGTGATCTATAATGAAACTCTCACCGAACAGCCAAGTAACTGTCGGCCCATCCTGAAATAGTGAGTTCATCCACGGATAGGGATGTGGATTGTTGGGTGGAGTAGAACCGTAAACGGTATTACAGCCCGTGCTCGCCCCCATGGCCATAACCGACATGCCATTGTCCAAGCGCCCTTCCTGCACTTGCAAGTCCTTATGATTAAAGGCTTCCTGCCGCATAACCGCGACGAGTGCATCGATTACCGCCTGGTCCAACAGTTCACCGTGGTTCTCAAGACGTGATTCGGTGTCAGCATCGTTCTCGCCACCGAGCCCCATAATCATGTGGGCCACGACTCGACGGAAGCGGCCGTAATCAGCTGGATCCCGCTTAGAAAGCGCCGCCAACTTTGCAAGCCCCCCACTGACAAGTTGATCAGCCTTGTCACGAAGGCGATCAGCCTTAGCGTGGAAGAGCGGACGCATGTAAGCCTCCGTAACCGACGCCACCGAGCGAAGGACGCTCTTCTCGCCACAGCCAGCACAAGCACCATCTCCGGAAACCAGAGCATCGTAGTTCTTCCGCACCATTAGGTGATTACGAAGCGCCGCCTCCTTGGAATCGAGGGGTTCATCGCTATCGTAGAGTCCCAGATAATGTTGCGGCGTATCAGGCAACGTGTCGAGAAAGGCCATCTGACTGAGATGAACGGCATTCAACTCGTCTGATTCCGGCATCATTCGAAGAGCATCGTGATCGCCGCACGCTTCCACGCAGGCTGCACAACCCTTACACAGGTCGGAAACCGCGATCATGAACACCCCACCATCACCAATCGCCTTCTTTTCTTTGGACGAGAAAATAGCGGTCACCTTGCTGTAGGCGACCGGCATCTTGTCCACGATGGCGTACAGCTCAGCTCGGGTTTCTTTCGAGATCGCGCCGTTCATGGCGTCAAACTCAGCACGGACAACGTCAGCAAACTTCGTGTCTCCCTTGACTTTCGCGATCTCGAGCATCTTCTCCCGAGCTGACTTGTCAATTACAGGTAGCTGGTCAAGCAGCACCCGGCGCTCAGTAGGCTCAGAGATATAGTTCATGATCGCTGACCGCAGAACGGTAATTAAATCATGAGCAGCGTTCGGGAGCGCAGTGTCAGGACATGCGACGATGCACTCCATGCACTGAGTACAGTTCTCCGCGATGTACACCGGGGTTTCGCGCCGCGCAACATATTTCGAAGCGGTCGCGCCGGTCGCCGAAGCCATCATGCCAACCGACGCCAGCGCCGTTGCCGGTTGGTCATAACCCTTACCAGCCCTGAACTCATTATCGAAATACCCAACCTCAAAGACCGGTGCTCGGCACGGCTGCTCCATCGAGGCTTCGCCACCGTTATACTTGTAGCTGTCAGCCATCGGCAGCAGCATCTTGCCGCGCATACTTGACCGGTCAGGCGCTTCCTGCTCCCTCGGGTCGAGCAGCCGAAGCTGGCCAAAGCCCTTGGTCATGACTTCCATGTTCGAATCGACAACAGCGTCACCAAGCCGACCAAACTTTTTGACATACTGTTGACGCACGACAGCCTCAAACCGTTCCGTGTCGATACCGTTATCCTTCAGGAAACTCGAGACACCAAAGAACGCACCGAGAAACGAGTTGCCTTGCATTCGCAACTGCAAATCGAGCCGATCCGTAGCATTCCTGGCTATTTCAAAGCCAGACAGTAAGTACACCTTGATGTCGTTGTCGATGATGAACTCGCGCTGACGAGGCGGAATCCGTTCCCAACTCTGTTCAACCGTTTCCTCTGACTCCCAAACAAAGGCCCCACCTGGCACCAATCCTTCGAGCGGATTCATGTGCGTAAAAGCCCTCGGGTCACAACAGAGCACGACGTTAACGTGATGCAAGTCGCAGTTAACGCGGATGCGCTCTGGCGCCGCCACTAGGAAATACGATGTTGGTGCTCCCTTCTTTTCGGAGCCATACTTCGGATTAGCACTAACATGCACCAGTTCGTTCAGACGGCCAGACTCATCATAGGATTTCTCTCGCTCAGCCACGTAACGACCAAGCTCACCGATAATCTCCCCTAGGTTCTTGCCGGTTGTGATCATTCCCCAGCCGCCGACCGAATGGAGCCGCACAGCGATCGCACCTTCAGGCAGTAATGACGGCATCTCGGCAGACTTGACCTCGTAGGGATGATCGATGCCGAGCACAAAGAGGGTTTCACCGTCCTCTGCCCTTCTCCCATCGGTCCGAGCTCGACTACCGATGGCGTACTCATACGCACCAAGAATCGCCTCAGGACGGAAGTCCCGAGAGCCGAGACCATAGACTCCACGGAAAAGCCTCGGCATCTGCTCCACTGACATCGCTGGCAGGTGCTGATGCGTGGGCTGTCGACCATTTTCCAGCGCCTTCTCAAGTGCAGTCCGGACATCTCGGGCCAGCGGGTTATCGCCTGCCATAGCCTCGTCAGTCCGCTCCAGGATGATTACGTTCTTTCTGCCGACCAAAGCATTGATAACTGCCGCTTCGGGGAACGGTCGTAGCACGTTGAGATGGAATGACCCTACCTTCTCGCCGCGAGACCGCAGCAGGTCGACCGCTGCCTCAACGTTCTCGGCAGCCGAGCCGAGAGATAAGTACACCGTCTCGGCATCGTCGGTTTCATACCCAGAAATCAGACCGTAGTAGCGGCCGGTGAACTTGCCAAACTCTTCGTAGGCTTCTTCAAGCATTGGAAGAATCGATTCCACGAAGTTGTTCCGACGGGCGACGACGCCCTGCATGAAGTGTTCCTGGTTCTGCACCGGACCCAGTAGAATCGGGTTCTCCAAATCAACCATCCGCGGTACCCGACGCCGTGTCGGGCCAAACAACAGACGCTGCGTTTCAGTCGGACACTCGATAATGTCTTCAGCATTACCCAGATACTCACGGATCAAGTCGGCCTCGTGCATGTAGAAGGTCCGCTCTAAATGCGACGTCAAGAAACCGTCCTGAATGTTCATTCCTGGCGTGAGAGACAACTCGCAGACTCTGCGCAGGATCAACGCCTGGTCGGCCGCCTGTTGGGCGTCCTTCCCGAAGACCATGGTCCAGCCAACATCAAGGACCGCATACACATCGTCGTGGCCACAATGCACATTCAGCGCGTGTTTGGTCAGCGCGCGCGCGGCCACTTCCAACACCATCGTCGAAAGCTTGCCCGGGGCGTGGTAATACTGCTCGCTGGCGTACACGACGCCCTGGCCTGAAGTGAAGTTCACAACCCGGCGGCCGGTAACCGAAAGAGCAGTGGCTCCACCCTGTGCGGCGTGCTCGCCTTCCGCCTCTATGGCCAGCGTAGACCCGCCAAACACGTTGAGCTTGCCTTCAGCAAAATACTGCTGGTAGAGCTCGCCCATCTCGGTCGAAGGCGTGATCGGAAAGAACACACCGCCGTCAGTCAGGCGAGCCTCTGTGTAGTAGCTCACCAACTGATTGCCGTTCGTCGTAATCCGGATACCCGGGTACTTCGGTGTTTCGCTCACCTAAATTCAATTTCTGACGGCTCCACGGGCGTCCGGATGCATACCCGGACCCGCTATCGTAAACCGTCCCGCTCAGAGGGCCGCACGCCGACGGGCTGGCCGCTCGTTACTGGCAGCCGTCAGTTTCCACTATGAAACCAGTGCCATTAGGACCGGAAACCACAATGAAACCGCTAAACATCCGTGCGACTAAGGCAGGATGCCGTGTTCAACGTGCCCTCATGGTATCGCCGACCAATTTAGTCGGTCAAGTGCGCACGATCAGGGGTCAGGTCGAGCACCGGCGAGTGCCCTATAATCGCCTTGCTCACACTATTAGGAAATAATGCGCTATGTCGGGAAGTTATTTACTATCGATATTTGGGAGACATCATGAGTGCACGTAACTCGAACGCTAATTTCCAGCCGATCGACCGGGTATCTCGACGCCATTTCTTATGTGGTTCTATGACAGTACTTGCGGCTGGACTGTCAGCAGCCCCGCTCCACTCAAAATCGCCATTTTCCGAAAGTCCACCTGAAACTGAGCCACAGTCCTGGCGCGAACGTCTCGATTCATCTGGCGGCCTCGACGACGCTTACTGGGAAAAAGTTCGCCAGGAGTTCAACATCGTTGATGGTATCACCTACATGAATAACGGCACGATGGGTCCGGTGCCGAGGTCAGTCGTTGAAGCCCAAACACGCTATCTGATTGATATAGCTGCCGATCCACGTATCGGTGGATGGAACCGAGTCGAGCCAGTCCGCGAAAAACTCGCAAGATTCGTCGGTGCAAACGCCGACGAAATCGTCCTGACCAGAAGTACAACCGAGGGAATGAAGATTTTCAGCCGTGGTCTCGACCTTGGACGAGGGGACGAAGTGCTGATGTCATCGCACGAACACCCGGGTGGCTATGGCCCTTGGCGTGCACGGGAGGACCGGGACGGCATAATCGTCAGAACGGTCGATATTCCTGCCCCACCTAACAGTGTCGATGAAGTAATCGACATCTGCGAACGAGCACTCCGTCCAGAGACCCGCGTCCTCGTGGTGAGCTACCCGATCTTCGTTACCGGGCTATTGATGCCAATTAAGGGATTAGCGGAAATGGCGCACCGGCATAATGTGCTGCTGTCAGTTGATGGTGCACACGCACTTGGAATGCTCGATCTGGACCTCCATGACATGGGCTGTGACCACTTCACGACGGCTGGCCAGAAGTGGCTCCTCGCCGGCAGCGGTACCGGCATGGCCTACTTCAGCAATGAGATTCAAGACAGGGTGTGGAGTGATGTGGCGTGGCCGTTTCCACTACAGGGTGCCAGGAAGTATGAATCCTCAGGCCAGCGTCACCTACCGTCTGCACTCGGTATGGGCGACGCCCTCGATTTCCAGCTCGCAATCGGTAAGACGAACATCCAGACCCGCGTCCGCCAGTTGGCAAAGCGCCTGAAGGATGGACTCAGGGATCTTCCGGCGGTGGGCTTGGGTACGTCGGGGTCTGCTGAGATGAGTGGCGGGCTAACGACCTTCTACATCGACGGCGTGCCAAAGGCTAATATTCAACAGGCGCTAATGGACCGGGAAGAAATCTATTTACCTGGGAGTGGCCTAAACGACTTCGCCTGTCGAGTCTCGACCCACTTCTACAACACGGCCGACGAAGTCGATCGTGTAATACAAGTGATACAACATATTGTGGAAAATCGAGCCGATTACGCCAGGGTGGGCTAGGCCGAATTAGAGGCTCATCGAACGCCCGCCTGCGCGTACTACCCGCAGGTTGTTCCGATGGACACGTCCGCCTCAACCGCCCACTCGCGAGTTGGACGACGCCTACCACCGTCTGGCATTGCGTCCTGCACGCAGATAGCACCATCTGAACAGGCGATCGTAACCCCCTCCTCGCCCACAGCGACTACTGTGCCCGGGACTCCACCAGCCTCCCCCACCATCCGTGAGTCATACAGCCTTACCATTGAACCAACAACGGTCGTCCAGGCCCCGGGCTGCCGACAACTACCCCGGATGAAATTGTGCACGATTTGCGCTGGCTTGGCCCAGTCAATCTCCGCCACATCGCCCTCCCAAGGCGCTTCATAAGTGGCTGCGCTTTCGTCCTGAGCAAGTCGAGGGGCCGTACCGGCTGCAACTAAGTCAACCGCGTCAGCCAACGCATCAACCCCCAGCGGAAAAAACCGCTCACGATACAGGCTATTTACAGTGTCGTTCTCTCCAATCGGGAAGCGTTTCTGTAGCAAAACCGGCCCTGTGTCGATTCCCTCGTCAACCCAGAAGATCGTCAGCCCAGTCTCAGTATCACCCTGGAGTAATGCGTGGTTGATGGCACTCCGACCACGGTGTTTCGGGAGCAGACTTGGATGATATTGAATTGTCTTACGAGAGGGATAGTCGAGAATACGCATTGGGATGATCTGTGTGACAAATGCCATGACGTTTAGTTCCGGTTCAGTCGCGGCATACCCCTCAAACGCTTCCTCGTCAGTATTTCCCTTCCGTTGCCACCGCGTGGGCTGGACCAACGTAACGCCATCGCGACGAGCAGCCTCGGCGAGCGGGTCAGGTTTGCCTTTCTCCATCGGGCCGTAGACACCGACAATCGAATGTCCTCGTTCTCGCAAACGCTCATAGACTGCCGCACCAAAAGGTGCCTGACCAAAAAGACCGATTCGCATAGTTACCTATTTCACCGGCGTAGCACCGCCGCATATGTTCCCACGAAAGAACCGGTAAGGATAGCACACGCGTTAAGGGATCACTCGTTGCGCATTTTTGCTATCATACGAACGGTCGTCGACCGGTAGAAGCCGCGCGGAGGCACTTTGATGCGAACCCCCTCAGCTTTCTTGGTTGTCTTTGCAACCCTAACTCTGCAGTCAGTGCCAGGAGCATCTCAAGTTACGGTCCAGTCATCCCCCATCCCACCATCAAGTCGGGACATTTCGACCAATGAGGTACTGCCGCTTGAGCAATTCTCTCCAGCCTTCCTTGGTATGTACCGGAAGGTCATGGAAATTGAAGACGAGATTCGGAAGCACACGGACCGTTATAACCTGCACTATGACCTCGCGCGCGCCGTCTGCCTGTACGAGTCAGGAGGGAATGCCGGACTCTCATCAGGGCCAGGTGCCAGAGGTTATTTCCAGGTCATGCCGGCTACCTTTCGGTCGTTGCGCGTCGATACAAACATCGAGGCTGGCGTGAAGT
This sequence comes from Vicinamibacterales bacterium, assembly GCA_036012125.1. Taxonomy (NCBI): domain Bacteria; kingdom Pseudomonadati; phylum Acidobacteriota; class Vicinamibacteria; order Vicinamibacterales; species Vicinamibacterales bacterium. The sequence continues at coordinate 156,750 of DASCOS010000020.1, forward strand.
ATCTAAGCATGATGGTTAAACAGTTTGATCGAGAGGATTACGCTGTAGCCGCTTATAACGCCGGGCCTGGCCGCATCGCTAGACGACGACCGATGCCTCTCGAGACGCTCCAATACGTCATCGGCGTGGGACACTTTCGAAATATTCTAATAACGCATGAGCAGTCTATCCGCCATCATGCCAACCAGTTACAGCTGACAACCGTCAAGGAGGGTGACGATTGGTGGCAACTCTCACAGCGATTAAACATCCCAATCGTTCAACTGCGGATGCACAATCCATTCTTAGCCAACCGACAACTTCGCGTCGGGCAACTAATTGCGTATCCGACCGTGGAACGCAACGATATTCTGGTAAAGATCGATGACGGCTTGGAATACATGAGCAGAATTGGTGATAACTACTTCAACATTGCATTCGCTCTCGAGGTGGACATTAACACCGTGCGGGACGAGAACGACCTCTGGCGATTACAGTCACTACCCGTGAACCTGCGGATGCGTCTGCCGACAGACTGGAAGGCCAGACACAAGGTGCACACCGTGCGCCGTGGGGAAACGATTCAATCGATCTCAGCAGATCTTAAGTCCAATCCATGGCGAATCATTAGGGACAATGAACTCTGGAACCAAGAGATTGGAACTGGAATGGTGCTACGAGTGAGGGAAGCGCCACCTAAGCCGACTTACCTCGTGCACCGCGTGACAGCAGGTGAGAACCTCAGTGTCATCGCGGGACGATACAGCACCACGGTTAGTGGAATACAGGCTGCCAATTCACTCGGCCGTCGGACACTCATACGCATCGGTCAACAGTTGCGCATTCCGACCAATGCTGCCACGGTCGCGCCCACGGCCACAACCGTTATACATCGCGTGACACGCGGTGAAACTCTGGCAGTGATCGCGCGACGATACGGCACCACGGTCAGTGCAATTCAGGCCGCTAACGAACTTGGGCGCCGGACACTCATCAATATCGGTCAGCAGCTGCGCATTCCGACCGTTGCTACCAACCAGTAGCTCTGAGCTACCTCACCCCTCCTGCCAAATCGTTGAGCAGCTGACGAGCCACGGCATCTCGCGGAGAGATCTCAGTAAACTTACGTGCAAACTCCAATGCTAATTCACGCGAACCGGCATCTCGGTGCATCGTAATCAACGCAATGAGCAGATCGCGGTCTTCCGGATGCCGCTCGTGGGCTGCCGACAACACCTCAAGCGCACCAAGCACATTACCGGTTGACTGCAGTGCAACGCCGTAGACATACACATATCGGCTTAGGTCGGGTCGACGCTCAGCTGCCGAACGCAACACCCGAAGAGCTTCTGGTAGTCGTCCTTGGCGAACGAGCAGTAGCCCGAGTGAATGCTCCACATGCGCGGGCTCCTCAGTCACCGCAAGTGCATCACGTAAAACCTGCTCACCTTCGGCCTCACGGCCCTGCTGTCGATAAAGATCAGCGAGGTTCAGATGCGCGGCCACGAACCCCGAATCGAGACGGAGTGCGGTACGGTAGGCACCCTCCGCATCGTCATAGCGGCCGAGCTGCACAGCAAGCACGCCAAGATTGAGGTGGGTTTCAGCCCGGTCGGCATTCGTTAATTGTGAGACACGATATTCTTCGAGGGTACTCGTTAGGGTAACGCGTTGACTATCTGATAACCGATCAAGGGGCACGCCCGCCAGCACACGAGCAGCTTCAAGTCTCACCGCTCGTACCGGGTCGGTTAGTAACGGCACCACCAACTCAGACCTCACCTCAGTCTGGACCAGTCCGAGTGTCGATACTGCGGCGGCACGTACAAGCGGGTCAGGATCAGTGAGTGCTCGCCGCACCACGAACAGGGACTCGGGAGTGAAGTCACGTTCCAGTAAAGAAAACGCGGTGGCCCGCACGATAGGCGGTATTACAGGATTATCGGCTAGACGGCGCAGAGCCTCGGCGGCACCTGGCAACCCTTGCCGACCAGCATAAATCGCAGTACCGAAGTGCGGTGCGGACGAACGGTCGGGCCCATACCAACCCTCGATCGCATCGGTGGACCACTGATTTGACTGATCTGTGTGACAGATGTTGCAGGCATTGGGCGTAGCGAGCGAGATAGATAAATCAGGACGTGGAATGCGAATGCTGTGATCGCGCCTCGGGTCAACGACCATGTATTGCGTAGCTGGCATGTGGCACTCGACACAGCGAGCACCAGGCGAGTCCACCTTATGAAAATGGTGTTCGGGTACATCGAACTTGGCCGGCAGATGGCAGCCGGCACAAATCGCATTACCAGTCCCCCGAACCTTGAGACTGTGGGGGTCGTGGCAGTCACTGCAGGTGACGCCTGCCGCGAACATTTTGCTCTGGAGGAACGAACCGTAGACATACACCTCGTCTAAGACCTGCCCATCCGGATGGTACAGCGGACTGTCGAGTAGGGCTGGTCGATGCGAGTCCATAAGTGGACGGCCGTAAACGTAGTCGTCCGTCAGGGCTGAGCGGCGGGAATGACATCTGGCACAGGTCTCAATCTCGACCCGGGAATTTCGGGGCGGCGTCCGCACAGCAACGCCAGATTCAATATCAAACACCCACGCCACGGGTGGTTCGTCCTTCAACGAAAGAGTCAATCCACTTGAGGGAATATCTGTACGTAACTCGCCATCAATCAGGGCCCGAGCCCAGGAAACATGCGCCGACGCAGGACCGTGGCACGATTCGCACGATACATCGATCTCCGCCCAAGTCGTTTCATAGCGGTTCTCGGCCAAGCGAAAGTTCTTGTCAATACTGGTCGAGTGACACTCTGCGCACATGTAGTTCCAATTTTGATTCGGGCTGGTCCAATGTAACGGGTCGTCTGGAGCGATCTCTTCATCGGGGTACAGATGGAACCATCGCTGGCCACCAGCGTCGGCGGGACGCGAATCCCACGCGAGGCTCAAAGCCTGGAGACGGCCGCCGGGAAACTCGACGAGGTACTGCTGAAGCGGATCAGCCCCGAACGTATAGACCACCGGATAGTCTTGGAGAATCCCATCCGGACCCTCGGTTTGCACAATGAATTGACTGTTCCGCTCAAAAAACGTCGACGTGATGCCAACCTGCGTGATCGTTACACCACTAAAGTCGCCAAGGATGGTCTCAGCACTCGCAGGTTGCATTGATAAATCGTGATGCGAGTCTTCCCAGAGCTCGGTTTCATCTGCATGGCACGATGCACACACCTCTCGACCAACAAACGTTGCAGCTGGGCCACCCGTGCCGTCATCGTGCGACCTGCCTCCCCCAGATTCTTGTGCAGCACAGCCTGAGGTCAACCCCGCCAGTCCGACAAACATCAGAACTGCGACCGGTGGGTTAAGCGTTCGAGACCAATAGTTAGTAAGATTCGGCACTCGTGTTGCGATTGGCTTGCTGCCGTTTGGCCCGCTCCACCATCCGCCGGACATCGGCCAGTAGTTCTTTGGCATCGTAGACAATGCCATCCTTTATCGTGTACCGCACCCCACCCACGCGCTCAGTTAACCCCGTCTCATCGTTAAGGCGCTCTGCACCGGTACCGTAGAGCACCTGAAAGTTTTCCAGTGGATTCTCATCAACGATTACGAGGTCTGCGAGAAGTCCTGGGCGAATGAGACCATACTCAATTGATACACCTTTTGGCTCGTGTAGCGTCTCAGCACCATTCAGCGTGGCCGAACGGATGACTTCAAGTGGGTGGAAGCCGGCCTCTTGAAGCAACTCGAACTCACGAATGTAACCAAAACCGTAAAGCTTATAGATAAAACCTGAGTCTGAACCAGTAGTCACGCGGCCACCCTGGTTCTTGAAGTCATTTAAGAAGGACATCCACACCCTAAAAAAATTCTTCCAAGCAACCTCATCATGCGTGGTCCAGTAATACCAGTAGGCCCCGTGGTTTACCCGGCTGGGTTCAAAGAATTCCCACTGCGACGGCAACGTGTAGTCGTCATGCCAATCAGCGTTGCGCGCCCTCATAACATCGCGTCCCGCTTCGTAAATCGTCATCGTTGGATCCAGCGTAGTACCTAAGTCGATGAACTCTCGGATGAGTGCCTGCCATTCGTCGCTACCACGTGGGTGGATCTGGTTCCACAGGCGCGCCACCTGACCAAAGCGATCTTGCTCGTTACTCTGGTTCTGGGAGGATGGCCAGTTCTGCACCGTGAAGTCCTTCAGTAAAGCTTCGAAGAGTCCGTAGTAGTGAGTGACGGTACCCAACCCTAATCGAGCCGCATCAATGGCATTCATTCGCCCCACACCACTCTGGCCTAAATGCGCCATGGTGCCCATGCCGTGCTGCCTAGCTTCGTCAATGAGGGCTGCCATAATCGGAGGATCGTAGGAACCCAATTTAAGCCCTTCGACACCTTTCGCAGAAGCCCATTGCACCCACGCACGTGCTGTTTCAGCGGATCGGATTAGACCACCATCCCAGCCCTCGCCTGTTCCGGGACGACCGTATGCCACGATCCGAGGCGCAACGATCTCATTACTACGACTGCGGTCACGCTCTCGAAGAACCCAGTCACGCGCACCCCCACCAGCATCCCGGACAGTCGTTACCCCATGTCCCATCCAGAGCTTGAAGGTGTACTCCGCTTCGGGGGCCTTGGGTACACCACCGATGTGCGTATGCAGATCGACAAACCCAGGCATTACATACATTCCATGGGCATCGATCTCGCTTGTCGCATTCTGCGGACGACGGGCATTATTAATTGGTGCACCTGGCGTACCCACGCCACGAATTTCCGTAATCCTGTTTCCTTCGATGACAAGGTCCATGGGGCCCTGCGGCGGCGCGCCGGCTCCATCTATCACTACGGCACCCCTTATGATTAGCCGTTCGAAAGGTCCAGCACCCTGGTCTTCGCGGTCAGGAGCCGGAATCATTTCCGCGACATCTTGAGCCGACGTCGTGACACCGACCGTAAAGCTGAACACACTCAAAGCAGCCACCGACCATCTGATCACACTCATGGAGTCTCCTCGAAAAAAAGTCTGCTCATCCTGCCATCTCTCCACCTTCTAGCGCCGAGAGAATTTGGATTTGATCGCCGCTATGTAACGGTGTCATCAACTCCTCAGAACTTAACTGCCGGCCGTTAAGGAAAACAACCATGACCGGATTCAACTCAGGGCCAGAACGCCACACAAGCGACTCTAACTCGGCATGCCGAGCCGTTAGAGCCAGTAACGCCGCTCCCACGGTCTCTCCTTCCAGTTCAACGTTTTCAGCACCACCAATGCGCTCGGCGAAGAGGGCTGGAAAGGTGACCGTCACGCTCATAGCGTAGCCATCTCAGGTTCAAAAACCTCCCAGACTTTCTGTTGGAGTTCCGCAAAGAACTCACGAGTAAGAAAGGCTGGGGTTCTAACGTTGGGGTTCGGATTATCGAAGGCCTCGGCAGGCAATGTATATTCCGCGTGCTGATAGCCCTGCTTACGCTCTATCGCCAAACCGCGGAGGTAGGCGCGACGTACGGCTGCAAGAAGGTCCTCCAAGGGTATGTCTAGACCACCTTCGACCTGTACGGCTGCAATCGCCATCTTCTGTCCCATACCAGCAAACTTACAGGTCCCCAACAAATCGTCACGCACCTGAAGCAGCCCTTTCTGCGTGATTGCCTTCACCCAGTAGTCCATCGACGTATCGCCCTCTAGGACGAGCGACATGAAGGTGCCCATAGTCATATGGCCACCAGCGATTGCCCAAGGATATCCAGGGTTCGTTTCAGGTAGATAGGCGGGCAGTTCTAATCCCTTCACGTGCATCGCATAGCCAAGGTCACCAGTCTTCACCGACAGGCGCTTGACCCCGCGTCCCACGTCGGGCATCAGCCCGCGGCCGGCCCCATCAATCAACTCAATAATCTTATCGAAGTCACCGAACCGCGCACCGTTGCACAGCGGAGCGTCCGGATGTCGCTCGTTGTAGCCAAGCACATACCCTACCGTCGTGCCGCATGAAATTGAATCCATGCCGAGGTTATCCACGAGCTGGACGAGCCGCCAAGCCTGCTCACCATCGTGGATACCGAGGTTGGTTGCGAGCAGGTTCAGTGGTTCGTAATCGAATTTCGCCCGAAAGGCGCCGCGTTTGCCGTCATCAGTTCTCTCATAAATGTTCTTGTGGCAGTTGATACCACAGCGGTAGCACGACTCCGCCTTGATAAAAAACTCCTCCTCGAGATTCTCACGAAATAGCTGATCCACAGCACCATCGGCCTTAGGGCGGAAGTTGTTTTGCGGTAAGGCATGGAACTTATCCAGAATCGGAAAATTCGACCACGTGCCACCAAGGCCACCCTTGCCAGCTTCTCGAAACTTAACCGAACCTGGACCAGTCGAGATTTTCTTATTAAGTTCCTTGACCTCTGGAGCTAGCTTCGTCAATTTGTCCTTCGATTGCGCCACAAGACCAATCAAATTCTTTGACCCCATGACCGTGCCCATGCCACCGCGACCGGCAAAACGGCACTTGTCGTCACCAGACTTCAATTCGTTTTCGGTACTAAGCGCCACCGCTGCAAAGTAGCAATTCTCATAGGCTTCGCCGGCCGGTCCAATCACAGCGAAGTGTGCGTCTGCGTAGTCTTTCTGCAGCGCCATAATCTTGTCGTGCGTCTCCATTCCGAGAAGAGCCTCAGCAGACTTCAACGTGACCTGGGGTCCGTCAGGACTCTCCTGAATTACGATCAACTGCGGGTGACTTGACCGTCCCTCAACTACAATCTCGTCAAGGCCAGCCCACTTCATCTTCGAGCCGAACTTGCCACTCGCCGCAGACCAAATAGCTGCAGGCAATCCTTTGTCGGAGTACTTGAGCGGACTATAGGCAGAAAAGTAGGTCCGCAGGCCGGTCATCACGTTCGAACCAGTCAGTAATCCAGTATTGATAACGAGAGGATTGTCAGCACCGAGAGCCTCAGCAATGTCCCTGGTCATCAACATCTGAAACGAGCGTCCGAAACCGCCCAGCACGTCCTCGAGATTACGGCACGGAACCTCCTTGACGTCGATTATCCCAGTATCAAGGTTGATCGTCGCTCGCGTGTACCACACTTTCTGGGGATCGAATGTCGTGCCGCTATTCGAATTAGCATTCCGCATAAATACCCCGTCTCGTTATTGATGAAGGCCTTGTCGACCACTACAAGAAATCATAGACCTTCCGACTCCATTCTCACGAACATTCACAAGATTTTGACGTCAATACCCGTCCATTCTAGCAGTTCGTTCCACTCGACCGAGAACCGGTCTCGTGGCCACAACAATTCCAACCACAATGATTACTGTGCCAACAAGTGACTGCGATTCTATCGTCTCGCCGAGTAGTATGTAGCCCAGTGCGATGGCCACCACAGGAAAAACGTAGGTAACGAATACTAGAGTGCTGACCGCGAACTGTTTCAAGAGGGTGTAAAAGATTACAAACGCGGCAACGGACCCAAACAGAGCTAAATACAACACCGTTCCGATTGCAGTTCCCGTCCAGCGCACGGAAGATAGATCCTCGGTCAGCACTGAAACCACGAGTAGTGCGCCCGCCGCATAGGTCATCGGTAGAGCCGTTAAGTTGTACGGATGAAGGTGCTGGCCCCACCGCTTGATACCCACCAAGCTGATAGCAGCAACAAATGGTGAAACTAGGGTTACGGCGACAGCCAACTCGCTCATGCGGTCGGGAAGTTGCAGATCATCTTTGAAGATAAACAGAACCCCAACGAACCCAAGGGTCACACCAAGCAGCTTACGCAGGGTAATCGGCTCCGACGCCAACACGAAATGTGCCAACAGCATGACAAAGAGTGGATTCGTAGCAAACAATACGGCGCTAAGTCCGGCTGGAATGTATTGTTCGCCCCAGTACACGACACCGTATGACAGACCAATTCCAACAATGCCATGACCAAGCAATCCCAGGTGAGCACGACCGCTTCGGGGCAGACGTACCCCTTGCAACCAACTCAACCCAAACAGGACGATACCGGATACTAGAAACCTAGAGCCGGCACTCAGAAACGGTGGAAGTGTCTCGAAACCGATCTTGATAATCGGCCAAGTCGACCCCCAGATTACACACAGGACAACGATCAATAGAAACGAGATCGGTCGAGACATCAACTTTCTTGATGTGGCTACTTATCAGTGATGGATAACATGCGGCCGACAACCTCTTTGAGGCACTTTGCGGCAACCATTGCAGTAACGTCGTTTACATCGCGGACCGGGTTGTACTCCACGATGTCCGCTCCGATCAGCGGCCCTCTGATCGACTGGACCACTCCCAAGACATCTCGAACGGACACACCGCCTGGCTCATAGTGCGATACGCCGGGCACGAACGATGGATCGAGTACGTCCAAGTCGAGTGAGAGGTAGACCGGGCCATCCAACTCCGTTACGACACTATCCCTCCACTGTGCCACCGTGACTACCTCAACACCGAACCGCTCCACCTGGTCTTTTTGGTGTGGAGTCGTTGTCCGGACACCCATTTGCACTAGCCGGTGGACCAGACCCTCCTCCATAATCCGTGCGAATGGGCAGGCATGAGAGAGCCTATCTCCGTCAAATTCATCGTAAAGGTCGTGATGGGCGTCGAGATGAAGCACGGTAAACCGGTCGCACTGCTTCGCGATCGCCCGAATAATTGGATACGTTACAGCGTGGTCGCCACCTAACGCGACCATCCGGTCGCCACTCTCTAATAGCTCGGACACCCCTTGTTCAATCGCGACAAAAGCGGCCGTGCCAGACGGCAACGACAGGTCGCCAAGATCTCGAAACCGTGTCTCGGCGCTGAGGTCGTATCCGGATTCGGTGATGAGATTCGTCGAGGGCGAATGCAACGCCTCACGAATCTTAGGCGGCGCTTGAGCGGCGCCACGTAGAAATGTCGAACTCTCGTCAAACGGAATACCGAGAAGGGTAATGCCCGATTTTTCAGAAGTCATCAGTTCACTATCTGGGCTGAAAGTAGAATCGCTAAGAAAGAGTTGATCGGACGGCCCAAAGACGGGATTATAGCCGACACTCGCGGAACCATTCATTTCATTGGCAACACTGAGGGGCGGAGGAGTTCATGAGAAACACAACTAAGAACTGGTCGAGGCGTAAGTTCCTGACATCAGCCGGGGCGACTCCGTTAGTAGGCGCGCTCGCAAATGGCTGTGCTACTCCCCCTGAACCAACGACCGCTACCGAAAAGATCTACGATCGCTTGAACGTTAGGCCGTTTATCAATGCCGCGGGAACCTACACGGCACTGTCGGCTTCGCTGATGCCACTTGAGGTTAAAGCGGCGATGGCTGAGGCCTCCCAACAGTTTGTATCCCTTAACGAATTACATGCCGCGGCCGGTGCGCAATTAGCCGATCTCGTTGGGGTGGAGGCAGCACTCGTCACTTCGGGCTGCGCTGCTGCCTTAACCCAAGCTACTGCGGCCTGCGTCTGCGGACGGGACCAAGACGCTATCCGGCAGGTGCCCAATACCACCGGCCTGAAGAACGAAGTAATCATTCAGCGTTCCCACCGCTTCGGCTATGACCATGCGATCCGGAACGTCGGGGTTGACTTGGTAGAAGTTGAAACGCGTGCAGAAATGGAGGCCGCGGTTAGTGCCAAAACGGCGATGCTATTTTTTCTCAACGTGACAAATGATCTCGGCCAGATCCAACGAGAGGAATTCGTTGAAATTGGCCGTCAGGCTGGAATTCCCACACTCATCGATGCGGCAGCCGACCTACCGCCCGCCGACAATCTGCAGGCTTTCACACGACTAGGCTTCGACCTTACCGCATTCAGCGGAGGTAAAGGGTTACGCGGACCGCAGTGTTCCGGCCTGTTACTGGGTCGACCGGACCTCATCGAAGCCGCCTATTTAAACGGGTCGCCCCACGGGAACTCGATTGCTCGCCTAGCAAAGGTCGGCAAAGAAGAAATCGTTGGATTGATGTGCGCTGTCGAACTGTACCTTGAAAAGGACCATGAAGCGGAGTGGGCCGAATGGGAAGCGCAGGTCCGAGCAATTATTGACGCCGTCGCCAATATTCCGGGGGTTGAGGGCGAGCAGTTTGTCCCTCAAATCGCCAACGAAGTTCCACACGCGGGTATTACGTGGGACCCTAACCGCATCGCGTTGACGCGAGGCGAAGTTGCCCAAGCATTGCGTGAGGGTCATCCGCGCATCGAACCACGTCCGAGTGCAGAGGATGCTTATCGACTCGAGATCGGTGTCTGGATGATGAAGCCCGGCGACCACGAAATAGTAGCTGGTCGTGTTGCCGACATTCTGACCCAAGCCTCCAACACCTAGCGCAGGTCAAAAAGACTGTTCAGGGCTCACCAGCACCCCGCCAGGGGGTCCCGGCACGGCCGTTCAGGTCCCAGACGACCCGTCCGCCTCGTACTGTTAACTCGGCTTCAAGCTTTTGGTCACCTGGAAGCGTCTGACCAACAACATCCAGAAAGCCAAATGTACCGTGCCGGATGCCGAGTACCGCCACATCGGCCGGCGCGCCGACACCTAGGTGACCAAGGTCCTCTCTGTCGATGACCCTGGCTGCTTGCCACGTCGAACGGTCAATCACATCGGATAGAGACATCCCCAAATTAAGGAACTTAGACATAACATTTAGCATGTCCTTCATACCGCCGTTCATACTGCCACCGTGAAGGTCCGTACTAATCGTGTCTGGCGGAAACCCCTGCCGCATAGAGGGTACGGCTTGATCGAATCTAAAGCTCCCTCCTCCATGTCCGACGTCGAAAAGTACTCCCCGTTCACGCGCCTCGAACACAAATGGCCTCAGGCGCCCTGCCGCGTCAACGAGTGAAATTCGGCCATCGACCTTGGCATAGGCGTGGGTCAAGAAGTCTCCTGGCCGAAGATGCTCAAGGAGAAGTGACTGTAGTGACAGAGGCGGCTCATGGCCACCAAAATCGACCGCGACTGGAACGTTAGCTAGACGACCTGCTTCCACAGCCCTATCGACCGGGTCCCACTCCTCCCCGAAATAGTGCGCCACCTTTACACCCACCACGATCTCTGGAAACTGGGTCGCACGCATTGCGGTGAGCTTCGAGTCCATATCAGCAAGATTCTGCTCGATGGGCCCACCTTTCATCCCATTCCCTACAATGTTTAGAAAGGCCAAGACTCGTGTCTGGGATCGGTCAACCACCTGTTCCTTGAACTGGATGAAATTTCGCCAGCCTGATCCGCCCAGGTCCACCACAGTGGTTACCCCTGACCGAAACGAAAAGGCGTCGGGCTGTACCGCAATATAGCCGTCACTCAAATACGAGTCCGGTGTGGTCCCGTAAAACACATGCGTGTGCAAATCAACAAGACCCGGCGTCACGACGAAACCAGTCGCATCGATAACGGTGACGGCACGCGCAGGACTAATGGTAGCGGCGATCTCGGCAACACGACCATCGGCAATTCCAACATCCATGACAGCATCGATCCCGTTTCGAGGGTCGATTACCCGGCCGCCGCGGATCACCAGGTCCAGTGATTGAGCACCCGTCGTGCTAGCGCCCATGAGAAGGAAGAATAGAAATACAGCAATGCCTCGAATTTGCATGACCCCTCCAATGAACAGACTATTCCTAGTCCTAGAACACATCGAAATCCTGACCGCTAACAAGAGGCCCCGCATAACCAGCTAAGCGCACCTCTTCGACTAACTCCTCGTCGCTGACTCCAAAATAGAGTTGATGGTAAAGCACTAAGGTTCCCGGGCGAGCCGTGTTCGCAACCCGCGCCACCTGCGCGGGAGAGGTATGGGCGGCGCGATGATAACGCTGCCAATCTTCCGTCCGACGAGATGGAGGGTCTGGTCCAGCGGATAGGCCTCGTTCAGAAAACACTTCGTGGAGAAGGAGGTCGGCACCACGAGCGTGTTCGACGAGGCTGTCACAGTAAGTTGTGTCACCCGAGATTACGATTACCCGATCGCCCGTTTCGAAACGATAGCCGTAGGCCTCCTGCTGTTCGTGGCAGACGGGAAAACCGGTAACCCGTACCCGCTCATCCTCAAATTGGAATGTCCCATCGATCTCATGGACCTCTGAGTTGTAGCCATGAGTTAGCACAGGCTGTAACCCTTCAGTCCGGACTCTAATGTCCCCAGCGTATGCTGCACGTAACCCATCGGTCAGTGCTTTGAGTCCTGATGGGCCGTAGGCTACAACCCGATCTTCTCGACGCCACCAGAGCGCCCAAAGAAGGTCCGCGTAATCAAGCACGTGATCACTGTGGAGATGGGTAAAGAATAAGCGGTTCGGCCAAGCTAAAGCTTCAACACCCTGCTGCGCCGCTTCGACCGTCCGGAGAAAAGCGCCTGGTCCGAGATCGACGAGGTAGGCAACACCCCCTGTGATGATAGCGACCGATGCCCCAACTTTATTCTGGTCGAGAAACGGCGTGCCGCTCCCAAGAAGAATGACTTGGGTACGTGATGGGTCGACCGGTTGGAGCACTTGGGCCGAAACCACCGCCTGCACCCCGACCGTTGCCGAAAAAAGTCCTGTCGCTACTGCTAAACCTACAAGCAGGGTTCGGATGTCATGTCCCTTGCACCAATCTGTAACTAGCAATACCACCTCCTGAAAGTGGGTCGGCACCCGTGTAAATATGCTTCGTTCCAATAAATCATTCGGTGGTTTACCCATATAGACGCCCTCACCGTAGGAGTATAATGATCGACCTTATGGTAAGCCACTGTGATTAACCTTCGCATGGGGTTTCGGCAAGACGATTTCTAGGAGAACACAATGCAGAAGCAAGCGTGGTTGGTGGTCATGGGTGTGCTCCTAACCGGAATCATCGGCCTCTCTCAATCGCGTGAGATCGCGGATGAGACCGATTTTGAAGCGGCCATGAAAGACATCGGGAAGAATTTCGGTGCCGTGCGCTCAGCAATGGAAGCACGGGAGGGTGAGGCGGTGGCCGGCGGAGCTGAGAATCTTGTAAGCATCTTTGAGGGCGTCGAGGCCTTTTTCTCGGCACGTGAACTCGAGCATGGTGTGACCGTGGCAGGCCAGGCCGCACAGGCGGCCGCCGACATTAAATCCGCGGTCGACAACGAGACGTTCGGCGAACTCGTTGGTGCCAGGGACCGTCTCGGCGCCACCTGCCGGTCGTGCCACACTGAATACCGCGAACAAGTTGAAGAAGGTGGCTACCGCTTCAAGTCGGGAGTTCTCTAGCAAATCTGCCAATACTACTTTTTGTGCCCGAGCCGGGAACCTACTGAGAGCAGGTGTCGACTTTGATTGGCCTGCTAGTCGTTGGTGTGACTTGACTCTATCCAGAAATAGTATTAACTTCTTTATCCGGATTTACGGATGAATGCCTAAAAACAGCATTGCTATTCTGAACCACATGTCGGCGCTCGCAGAGCCAACACGAACACGGGTTCTGTTGATACTGGAACGGAATGAGCTCACAGTCTCAGAACTTTGCACCGTCCTGCAGTTACCACAGTCGACGACCAGTCGCCATCTTCGTTCGCTCTCAGATTCGGGATGGATCACGGCACGAGCGGAAGGGACGAGTAACTGGTACTCGATGCTCCGGAACGGTCTAGACACCGCAGCAGAACAACTGTGGAGACTCGTAAGGGAGCAGGTCTCGGTGAGCTCGACCGCCGTCCAGGATTATCATCGACTCGAAGGAGTCCTTACCGAGCGTCGAACAACGTCGCAAGAGTTCTTCAGTTCCTCAGCAGGCCAATGGGACAGACTGCGGGATGAATTATTTGGAGAAAGTTTCCACTTTCTCGCATTGCCAGGCCTAGCCAACGACGAGTGGACAGTCGGCGACCTTGGATGTGGCACAGGCCAAGTGGCGACGTCTATTGCACCGTTCGTAAAGCGAGTGATAGCGATTGATAGCTCCATGGCAATGCTGCGGGCAGCAAAGAAGCGAGTGGGTAGAACCAAGAATGTCGAACTCAGACGTGGCGAACTGGAATCTTTACCGCTCGACAACACCACGCTTGACGCAGCCACTGTGATGCTCGTGCTACACCATGTGTCAGAACCAGAGCGGGTTTTCTCTGAAATCGCGCGGGTCTTAAAGCCGGGAGGCCGATTGCTCATCGCCGACATGTTGCCCCATGACCGTGAACACTACCGGCATCAGATGGGCCACGTCTGGCTCGGGTTTTCGGATACACAAATCGAGAGATATCTGGAACGGTCAGGCTTCGGGCGCATCCGGGTGACAGCATTACCTACCGATGCGCGCGTCAAGGGGCCCGCGTTATTTTCGGCGACTGCTCACAAAAAGCATTAACCGTCGGAACGATCAATTAGCCGTAACAATTTTTTGGAGGACCCGATGACATCAATCGCTACCAAACAGGCGCATCCTTTCATCGAAGCCAAAGAAGTAGGCCGACCCCCTTTCAAGGTCGCCGATTTGACTCAGGCTGATTTTGGGCGAAAGGAAATCCGCCTAGCCGAACAGGAAATGCCTGGGCTAATGGCACTGCGAAAAGAATACGACGGTCAACAACCGCTTCAAGGTGCGCGAGTCATGGGTAGTCTGCACATGACAGTCCAGACAGCCGTCTTGATCGAAACCCTGACCGCCTTGGGCGCCGATATTCGCTGGGTCTCGTGCAACATCTTTTCAACCCAAGATCATGCTGCTGCCGCGATTGCTGTGGGAAATCCCCAGACAGGTGGCACGCCAGATGATCCGAGGGGTATCCCGGTATTCGCCTGGAAGGGCGAGACGCTTGAGGAATACTGGTGGTGTACGAAACAAGCATTGCAGTGGCCTGACGGTTCTGGTCCGACACTAATCGTGGACGATGGTGGTGATGCAACACTACTCATCCATAAAGGCTATGAATTCGAGCAAGTCGGAACAGTTCCGGACTTTAAAGTCGATAGTGACCCTGAAGAATGGGGCGTGATTCTAGACTTGCTTCGAACGATCCAGGGTGAGGACCAGAACTATTGGCGAACAATCGCCTCCTCAATTCAAGGCGTGAGTGAAGAGACCACTACCGGAGTCCATCGCCTGTATCAGATGATGGAGGCTGGCACCCTGCTCTTTCCAGCGATCAACGTCAATGATTCTGTAACGAAGAGTAAATTTGACAACGTGTATGGTTGTCGACACTCGCTCCCCGACGGTCTAGCAAGAGCAACCGACGTTATGCTCGGCGGAAAGACGGCAGTAGTGTGCGGCTATGGTGAAGTCGGAAAAGGCTGCGCTCAAGCGCTACGCGGCCAAGGCTGCCGAGTGGTGGTCACAGAGATCGACCCGATATGTGCGCTCCAGGCAGCAATGGAAGGCTACGAAGTTGCAACGCTCGAAGACATGGTTGCAAAAGCCGATATCTTCATCACAGCAACAGGCAACTTTGACATCATCACCATCGACCACATGAGAAGGATGAAGGACAAAGCGGTCATCGGGAACATCGGTCATTTCGACAATGAAATCGACATGGCTGGGCTAAAACGAGCCGAGGGCGTCGAACGAATCAACATTAAGCCCCAGTACGACGAGTTTCGGTTCCCTGATGGCCACAGCATTATGCTGCTCGCCGAAGGACGACTACTCAACCTCGGTTGTGCAACGGGACATCCTAGTTTTGTGATGTCGGCCTCATTCACCAATCAAGTAATTGCACAACTTGAACTCCATGCAAATAAGGGTAATTACGAAAAGAAAGTCTACATGCTACCCAAAGAACTGGATGAGAAGGTTGCCCGCCTACACCTCGATCACGTGGGTGTGCATCTGACCCGTTTATCAGAAAAGCAGGCCGACTATATCGGCGTGCCAGTGGACGGACCATACAAGCCGTCTCACTATCGGTATTGATGCCCCGTTGGCCCCTCAAAAGCATGAGCCACGAGGATCAGCTCGCTAGTGGGGCTCTCTTACGGGTCTCACACCTCAGGACTTATGGTTCCGCTGGTTCGGCCGGCAATTCAAAAATAAGGTCGCGGAACACATCGGGTTCGTGAAAACTGTCGCCGTTCGGTGGTGACCACGCCGCAAACACCACATTCTCCGTCGGCCGGCGCTCTCCGTCTGGGCGCTTGATCCTAAACACATTAAACCGCCACCGGTCAGAAGACGCCGGCGGCAATACAATCGCTGACGCTGAAGGCAGTGACCGAAAACCCTCCCACGGTAGAAAAGCCACGGCGGTCCACCCCGCGGTCCGACCATCTCGATATTTATTCAGCCGCACGTGACTCTCAAGACCTTCAAGGTTCCACGCAAGGTCCATCTCCCTGTCCGGCATTCCGCTTACCATTCGAACGTCAGTGACCACATTGTTCGGGCTGATTTCAATCTCGGCGTAGTTTTTGCCCGACCGATCGAGATCTAAGAAAATCTCGACAACCTCCTCTTCCCAAATCGGATCATCGCGGTTCGTCATCGTGAACCACGGGTTCGGGTCCGTAGCATCAAACCGAACATAAAGCCCCTCGTTGTTCCACAGCGCACGAAACTCGGTCTCATAGAGCGTCGGACCGTAATTGAAGTAGTGAGCCTCCCACCACGGTGATTCGTTGTTCAGAAGCGATGCAGTGGCCGCGCTAGTCCAAGCAACCCTGAATTCAGGAGTAACTACGCGCTGCCCCGCACTAATCATAGTGGCGCTAACCACAACCATCAGGCCGCCACACACCGCACGTCCCATAGCTGCCTCCATCCATCAAGACTCTTCATTTCACACCTCAATCCCCAACACCCGTTCAGCATTCCCATGGTAGACCTTTCGGAGAATTGGCTCAGACAGTCCAAGGCCGTAAATCCGCCACCGCCCCTGAGGTGGTATGGGTGCGGGCGCATAGTCGAAGTACTCGTCTTCGGTCTCAAGAAATCGGTAGTAGATCTCATACAAGGCTTCACCGAACACTTGCTGAGGCGTTTCGTCGCCTTCCGGAGCCGGAATCGCATCGGTACCAAACAGAATCCGATCCTGATAGGTATCGAAGAAACGGCGTGCTGCTCGAGGCTGGCGACCCAACTCGCCAATTCTGGCACCAATCTCCACGCAAACATTCGGAAAACGGTCGAGCATCTCCCCCACTGCTGAAAGATTCTCGGCCGAGTGGCCCACGTGTAGACCAATAAAACTAGTCCCGGGATGACGCGCGAACACCCGGTCCCGTGCAGCTAACAAGTCGGCATTGCTGGGAAAGTCCCCGCCATGGAACGACCAATCTGGATGTGCATGCAATTCCTCGTAACGCTCATTGAAGCGATCGATCGGTAGAAAAAATGCTTCCGGATCGGACACGTGAATCGCAACGGGCATGTTGAGCGTAGCGCAGGTTTCCCACATCGAGTCAAAGCGGGGGTCATCGATGGCAATGAGAGGGCCCCGTGTGATTTGTTCACGTAAGTACAGTCCAAGTGTTTTCGTGACCTTAAGCCCTCTCGCTCCAGCTGCGTAAGCCCGCTCAATCTGGTCAGCCTGAAAGGTTGGGTAATCCGGTGATGCCACGTGATTCCACGATGGCTCCGTAAAGCTGATGAACCGACCGGGGTGGGCCTCGTCAAACTCCCGCCGCACTTCCACCAACCCCTCACCGACTCCCCCGGTGAGATTGACCATCGTCCGGACTCCTTTGCGGTCCATCACTGGCAAAATGTCGGCTGGTTCACCAAATTTCCTGATTCGTTCACCGAACGGCTCCATACCCAACGGCACCGCTGACCATGTGACATGCGTGTGTACATCGATCACTGGGAAGCGCGGCCTCTCAACACGGGTTTCGGCCACGTGAAGCATGCCACGTGGCTCGAATTCTGAAAGCGCTATCGCCTCGTTCGTCGTGGTGGTTCCACCCGATAGGTCTTCCTCAACCGACCGTCCGCAAGCTGCACTGAGCGTAGAAATGCTTCCCGCCAGCCATTCTCGTCGACTCCATCCCATTGTTGTTCCTTGTCTCTATCTTCGCTCGAGGGGGGTCACCCAACGACCTCGTTGAACACGCGCACATAATTGCCACCAAGAATTTTCTCGATCGTTGCCGGGGAATATCTTCGGGCATCTAAAGCCTCGGCCAGATGCAATAACCGTTTTGGATGACTGAGTTCAGGCACTCGCATATGCCGGATCTCCCAAGATAATTCAGGAAACTCATTTCGCCGACGCTCAAAGCTACGATTGTGATCGGCCACCTCGGTAGGACGCATCGCCGTCATATCAACGACATCTTGGTCGGTCCCGACACCCACCGCCTCTTCACCCCCTAAGTTAATCACGTGTTCAACGTGTGCGATGAAGTGGTCCATGGAAATCTCGGGGTCCTGAGTGAGCCAACCACTTTGGTTATAAATACAAAAAACGCCTCCCCGTTCCGCAAGGGCCCGGATATTGCGGTCGCTGACGTTCCGTCGATGAGGACAGAGTGCTAGACATCCGGAATGGGAATAGATGACCGGCTTTGTCGAGGCTAGAATGACATCGAGCGAGGACTGCTCGCCAACGTGGGAGAGGTCGACGATGATCCCGAGGTCTGCGAAAGCTTCGATCGCCTGGAACCCGAAACGGCTCAGCCCAGCGTTTGTCTTCTCCCAACAACTGTCCACAAGGTAGTTCCGACTCCCATCAGCAAGTTGAATCTGACGAACCCCAAGCTCTGCAAACGTGCGTAACTTTCCGAGGTCCCATCCAAACGGAGCAGCCATCTGGAAGCAGTAGATAAAACCAACGAGCCCCGCACGTTTCGCGGCGTTAAGTTCCTCGACCGTCGTGACCTTACGAAAAACATCGGGGTGGGTGGCTACGATCGTATCCCACGTAAAAATGCGGTGTTTAACCGCCGCAAACATGTTCTCCACTTGGCTTAATTCGGCAAAATTTGAGGTCATGTTCATTGCCATCGCCGTAATTCCCGAAGTGCGCAGCGCCTCAATTTTGTCGTCGGTCAGGTACTGTACAAACGTGCGAGGCGGCGGTTCCATGGCAAAGCACATTGCATCGACCGCGTACGCACGAGCGTAGATATCTGCTGGTGAGTCGGATGGCTGCGCATTGGCCGAGGGCCTAGCTGACGCTCCAGCGATCGCGCCCACACCGACCGTGCCGATAAATTCTCGACGATTCATAGAAAACATCCTTTCGATCGAACTATGGGAAATAAGCGCCCCGACGCGCCACTACCAGTGCCTAGTATAGGTCAGCTTCCTGCTCCGGCCCGAAGCAACTCCGAGCTATAATGCCAGCTCTTGAACCTGCATCTCGGAGGTGCACATGCAATCAGGTATATACATCGCCGCATTGGCCGGTACCGTCATCGCCGTCGGTGTGATCAACGCTCAGTCGGGTCTCTCGGTGGCTCACGACTCCCGGACGTTTGAACTCCGCACTTACACGTCGGAGCCTGGCAAGCTCGAAGCCCTACATGCTAGGTTTCGGGATCACACGACCGCACTTTTTGAGCGGCATGGCATGACCAACGTCGGGTATTTCGTCCCAACTGACCGAACGGATACCCTTGTATACATCCTGGCGCACGAAAGTCGTCAGGCAGCAGAAAGATCCTGGCAGGGCTTCGGGAATGATTCGGATTGGCAGGATGCGGCAGAGGCATCTCGGGTAAATGGGCGACTGGTCGCAAACGTCGATTCTGTGTTTATGAGTGCAACTGACTATTCACTCCTAAAATGAAGACAGCGATAATGACTCCTCTGCGCCGCTACGGCATCTTCAGCCTGGTAGTCGTACTTATTGGGTGCCAGCCCCCATCACCAGAAGAACCGGGGTCACCAGCATTCGATGTGGTTGAAACTTCGATTATAGAGATTCACGCCGCAATGAAGGCCGGTGAGTTAAGTGCGAGGACTTTGGTCAACGCATATCTCGCACGCATCGAAGCATACGATAAACAGGGGCCAGCACTAAACACCATCGTGACTATCAATCCTCATGCACTGGCCCGCGCCGACGAACTCGACCAAGCATTCGAGGTATCTGGCCTAACAGGTCCACTCCATGGTATCCCCGTTATCGTAAAGGACAACTACGACACGATCGCTTTGCCAACAACTGCTGGTTCACTATCGCTGGCGGGGTCCATCCCGCCAGACAACGCATTCCAAGTTCAGCGAATCGTGGATGCTGGCGGCATCGTCCTCGCAAAATCAAACATGGCAGAGTTTGCTTTCTCTCCATATGAGACGGTCGGTTCAGCGTTGCCAGGTTATACACGAAACCCGTACGACTTAAGACGCGTTACCGCGGGGTCGAGTGGCGGCACCGCAGCGGCTGTGGCAGCAAGTATGGGGACCGTGGGCCTCGGCACTGATACCGGTAATTCAATACGCGGCCCGTCATCACATCAGAGTCTTGTCGGCATCCGCTCGACAATGGGATTGACGAGCCGGGACGGCATCGTTCCACTCAATCTATCCCGCGACATCGGGGGCCCGATGGCCCGAACGGTTGCCGACGCCGTCATCGTGTTTGACGTCATCGCCGGCACCGATTCTGCTGATGCCATAACCGAACAGGCCGACTCCCGTCGGGTGAATTATCGTGAGCTCTTGGAAGTGGACAATCTACAGGGCAAACGACTAGGTGTGCTCCGTGAGATGTCGGATGAATCCGCCGACCCCGAGGTTATTACTAGACTCAACGAAGCTATCGAGGACTTACGCCGACTTGGTGCGACGGTCGTTGACCCGGTCACGTTGCCTGAAGACGACGTAGCTGAGGAAGAGCGGTTGCCCTGCAGCTATTTTCGGTTCGACCTAGAGCAATATCTGACTAGTCTCGGCCCAGAAGCCCCGTTCAACACCCTGCAAGAGATTATCGATTCAGAAAAGGTCCATCCAAACATCCGTACACGATTGGAATCGGCCCAGGAAGCCGCTGACGTCCCAACGAACCAACCAGGATGTGCTCAACAGGCCACTAGAGACGAGCGTCTCCGGCACCGTGTCAGACAAACGCTTCAAACTAACCAGCTCGATGCATTGATTTATCCCACCTGGGACAATCCGCCGCGTCTGATTGGTGATCTAAACACTCCACACGGTAACAACAGCTTTCAGTTGTCTCCGCCTACAGGATTTCCAGCCATCACTGTACCGATGGGCTTTGTCAGCGACGGTCTTCCAGCCGGCTTGCAGATTCTGGCCGATGCCTGGGCAGAATCGACACTAATCATTATCGCCTACGCGTACGAACAAGCTACACAGCATCGGGCGCCGCCTAGGACAACACCAACCCTAAACTAGTAATAAATACGGTTGATTAAATGGTGAAGTTCTGAACATAACTATCCACACACCGGAAAGTCATCGCCTGTATCGAGAGGAAACATTATGAATCGAGTCAAACATTCTCGTCGCCGCTTCCTGCGTAACAGTGTCGCTGCATCCGCTGGCGTATGGGCGGTTCCAACAGCACTAACCGCGGGCACAACAGCTGATAGCGATAACAACCTCGAAGTGGGGCTGCCGAAGTCTTCGCTCTTAACGCCGGCCCTGTGCGTCGACCTGGACAAACTCGAAGACAACCTTGACACGATGCAGAACACCGTATCGGGCAACGGCATCGGCGTCCGACCTCATACAAAGACTCACAAGTGCCCAGCGATCGCCCATCTCCAAATGGAGAGAGGCGCCGTCGGCATTTGCACGGCCAAACTTACTGAGGCTGAGGTTATGTTCGAGCACGGTCTTCGACAGATCTTGCTGACCACCGTCAACGTATCGACCGCAAAGATTCGTAGAGCCATGCAGCTACGAAAGCAATGCGATGGTTTTATCCAAGCTGTCGACACCGAAGAAAATGCACGGGAACTTAACGATGCGGCACGTGAGGCTGGCATCATCGCTGATGTTACAGTTGACGTCGATCCCGGTGGACACCGTTCTGGAGTCACTCCAGGCGAGCCCGCGCTCACACTTGCGCAACTCGTTGACACCCTCAGCAACCTACGACTACGCGGCATGCTGTGCTACGACGGTGGCTCACAGCATGTCTCTGGATTTGCAGCCCGCCGGACCCAAGCGATCGAACGCATGGCGCCAGCGGCTGAGACATTTTCGATGATGCAGCAGTCGGGCTTGAACGTCGAAATTTTCAGTGGTGGCGGAACAGGCACCTATAACATCGACCATGCGACCCCAGGCTTCACCGATATCCAAAGCGGCAGCTACGTCTTTATGGATGCTTCGTATTTGGGCATCGGCGGGCAAGACAACGACGAGGTGTATAGCGATTTCAAACCTTCACTGACCATTTTGACCACGGTGGTTAACGCGCAGTATGAAGGACGTGCGACTACTGACGCCGGCGCGAAGAGTTGTACGATCAACCGGCCTTGGTCGATCATCATCGGGGAAACCGGCATGAGTTACACCAGCGGGTCGGATGAATACGGCTCAATCCGCTATGAAAATCCGAGCCGGGTCTACCAGGCTGGCGATCGCCTCGAGTTAATCACTTCGCACTGCGACCCGGTCGTGAATCTCTATGACAAGATCTACGCGATTCGGAACGATAGCGTAGAAGCAGTCTGGCCGGTTGCTGGCCGAGGCAAGAACCAGTAAATTTTTCATCTATTTGCCTTGCCCTAGCTAGAGACTGCGCGACCCTTGGCGGTCACGATCACAACGACGCCGGTAATGATCACGGCTGAGCAGAGGAGCGTCCACGCGCTGACCTGTTCACCACCGATAACAGCACCGAGCACAAGCGCAATGATCGGATTAACGTAGGCGTAGGTCGCTGCCTTCGTTGGGGTGGACGCACGCAACAAGAACAGATACGCAGCATACGCCAATGACCCCGGCCCAATGAGATAGACCATAGCCATTACAGACCGCCATGATATGAGCGCAAGGTCGACCTGACTCAGTTCACCGCTGATGGTGCTCATGCACAGTAAAGTGACGCCACCACTAACCATTTGCATCCCGACCGTGATGGTTTGCGACGATGACTGCCTCGCATGCCTGGAGTAAACCGAGCCGGTTGCCCAACTTAGCGTCGCAAACACCAGCGCAAGCGCTCCGACCGGGTTGACCTCACGGACTCCCCCCACCGCCACCGGGTTCACCAACAATGTCATCCCAGCCAGGCCAATCACCAGGCCAAAAAAAACAGTGCTTCCAGGATTTGAACCGCCAGGTCGTGCCCAGTCAATTAATACAATCCAGAGCGGGACCATGGCAATCAGAAGCGCCGTCAGGCCTGATGGTACGAACTGTTCTGACCACGTAACCCCACCGGTGCCGCCAGCGACCATTAACACGCCAACGAGCGCGGCGGACCGCCAGAGCGAGTTGGACGGAATTTTCGTACCTCGTGCAATCGCCCAGCCAATAAAAAGACTGCCACCAATACAGAAACGTACCCCGGCCATAAAGAATGGCGGAATCGTTTCGATACCAAATCGGATTGCTAGATAGGTCGACCCCCACACGACGTAGACCGTAGCGAAGGCGAGGAGGACCAATGGTCTGACGTTGAACACCAGCGTGATAAAAACTGTGATGACGGAGCCCAGTTCCTTCAGGCTACCCAGAGTAGACGATAGCAGAGTGCACCCAACACTCCTCCGATAAGGGGTCCCACGACCGGCACCCAAGAGTAAGCCCAGTCAGAATCACGCTTACCCGGAATCGGTAGAAGACAATGCGCGATTCGCGGACCTAGGTCTCTCGCTGGGTTGATGGCATATCCGGTCGGCCCACCCAGTGACAGCCCGATCGACCAGACCAACATGCCCACCAACAAAGGTCCCATTCCCATCGGGAACCCTGTTTCGGGAGCAAGGTTCTCCGGCGATAAGATGGTGAGCACGCCAAGAACGAGAATAAGGGTGCCGATGATCTCAGTCACAACATTAGCGCCGAATTGGCGGACAGCCGGGGCCGTGCAAAAGACGGCCAACTTGAGGTCAGGGTCCGCAGTGCCTTGCCAATGCGGTCGGTAGGCAAGCCAGACGACAACACCACCTAGAATCGCCCCGAGCAGTTGACCGGCAATATAGATAGGCACATCGGCCCAAGGAAAACGACCAATCGAAGCGAGACCGACAGTCACAGCTGGGTTAATATGAGCACCGCTCACACTCCCAACCGCATACACCGCGACAGAAACGGCGAGACCCCAGCCGGTTGCAATAACCATCCACCCACTCCCCTCACCTTTCGAGCGGGTTAGTAAAACGTTGGCCACCACACCGTCACCTAAAACAACAAGAATCATCGTGCCTATCAGTTCGGCGACAAAAGCTGACATAGGTTCTCGTCTTTCTAATTGCGACGCAGATGGCGAATTATATATGAGAATCTTCGAGTAATTGAGGTGGCCCGCAACCGCACTGGCTCCAACGAATCACCAACTTTCGTTCACGATCAATAATAGGGTCGTATGTCCCTCAGGATTGATAGCTCTCATCGACGCTACAACCCACTGCTCGACGAATGGGTTCTAACATCGCCGCAACGGTTAGAACGACCGTGGCAGGGCCGAATCGATGAAGGAGCGGAGATCGGTCGAGCTACATACGACCCCAAGTGCTACCTCTGTCCGGGTAACACTCGGGCAAGTGGAAAAGTAAATCCTGGATACACAAGTACATACGCCTTTGACAATGATTTTCCGGCATTCACGAACTCGACACCTATTGATGGACCTCAACCATCTAGGCTCTTGCGCACTGAGGGCGTGGTCGGCACGTGCCGCGTGCTCTGCTTTTCGCCTCGACACGACCTGGCTTTATCTCGAATGACAGCGAGCGGTGTTCGCGCGGTGGTTGACGCTTGGAGCGAGGAGACCGAGCGGGCCACGAGACATGACGTAGTCCGATACGTTCAGATTTTCGAGAATCGCGGCGAATTAATGGGGTGTAGTAATCCACATCCCCATTGCCAGCTCTGGGCGGTCAACCACGTGCCGACCATTCCGGCTCGAAAACAAACAACGCAGCGCCTTTATTACAAGACACACGGCCGGGATCTGTTGGGTGACTATCTAGACGTGGAACTTACGGAAGGCGAACGTATCGTATCGGCTAACGAAGGTTGGGTCGCGCTAGTACCGTTCTGGGCGGTGTGGCCATTCGAAATCATGGTAGTGCCCCGTCGTTACGTTGCCAGCCTCATTGACCTCAGCGACGACGAACGTGCCAGTCTAGCAACGATCATCACGGACGTTACAAAACGATACGATACTCTCTTTGACTGCGAGTTCCCCTATTCAATGGGATGGCACGGCCGGCCTTCCGACGGAACATTTCAAGACGGTTGGCGTCTTCACGCCGCTTACTACCCACCACTTCTTCGCTCAGCCACAGTCAGAAAGTTCTTGGTCGGCTACGAGATGACAGCTGAGCCGCAACGGGACCTAACCGCGGAAGAAGCCGCTGCTCGACTCCGCACCCCATTAGAACTTGATGGAGGTGGCCCCTCAGGAGGGCAACCATCGTGAGCGTGGATCCTGCCGAGGTGGTCAACGACTTCCGGCAAGCGTTCAACGGACAATCACCACCCCTTATCGCCAGAGCGCCAGGTCGCATTAATCTGGTTGGCGAGCATACTGACTATCACGGCGGATTTGTTCTTCCGGCTGCCATCGATCGTGAAGTTCTCATTGCGGCTGGCCCGCGAGATGACCAGACACTGCAGGTGTTGGCCACCGCCTACAACGAGCACGCCACAATCGACTTACGTACTCTTCGGGTGACAGGTATAGCCGGCAAGACCCGTTGGGCCGACTACATAGCTGGTACCGCTTGGGCATTTGGGGAAGCAGGTCACAAACTCGTAGGAGCCAACATGGCAGTGCGTAGCGACGTGCCAATTGGAGCCGGACTCGCGTCATCAGCCTGCTTAGAAATGGCCGTAGCACGCGCCTTATGTGCGATTAGTGGAATTCCCTGGGATGCTGTGGTGATGGCAAAGCTTGCCCGGAAAGCTGAGAATGCCTTCGTCGGCGTGCAGTGCGGCATTATGGACCAGTTGGTATCCGGCATAGGCATTGCAGGTCACGCGTTACTGTTGGATTGCCGGTCGCTGACGGTTGAACCGGTCACCATGCCAGCAGACCTGTCCGTCGTCGTAATGGATACTGGAACTCGACGGACGTTGGACACCACAGAATACGCTGCACGGCGTGATGCATGCACTGTCGCACTCAGGGCCATTCAAGAACGTCAGGCAGACATCCGAACGTTGCGTGACGTCGACCTCCCTCTTCTGGAATCGATCCGGCAGAAAGTGGGCATTACCGCATTTAGGCGTGCTGCCCATGTCATCGCTGAGAACGCACGTCCCGCCCAACTTGCCGCGGCCTTCACGATTGGCGATTGGCAACTGGCCGGGAAGCTCATTAATGCATCGCATGCGAGCCTACGTGATCTCTATGAGGTTTCCACTCCTGAACTCGATCTCATCACAGACTTAGCGAAAGATACGGCGGGGTGTTACGGCGCCCGAATGACAGGTGCGGGTTTCGGCGGTAGTGCCATTGCGCTTGTAACTTCAGATGCTGTCAAGTCATTCATCTCACATGTGTCAGCTGCTTATCGGGCCAAAGGACCTTCGACAGGCGAGGTGTTTGCCTGTCAGTTAGTGTCAGGCGCCTCAATTTTTCTGTTTGACAGCGGGTCGTTGGATAGAACCCTGTAGCATTCGCTTCTGGAGCCCTGTGCCGTTCCCGTCAAGTCCTACCGATTCGCGTATGATGACGAACGTGACGTCAACGACTTCGGCTCGCTACGCGCTTGTGTTCTCCTGTCTTGGTCATAGTTACATGCACTTGTTCGCGGTGTACTTCTTCCTCGTTGTATTGCCACTCGAGCGAGAGTGGGCCATGCCGTATCATGAATTGATCAGCCTCTGGACGATCGGCTCGCTCCTGGTGGGCGCCATGGCGCTTCCCGCTGGCTGGCTCGGGGACCGCTGGAGCGCACCAGGCATGTTAGTCCTGTTCTTTCTTGGTCTAGGCGGTGCAGCAATTATTTGTGGGCTCGCGACGTCACCAACCGTTATGTGGGCTGGCCTGTGCCTCCTCGGGGCTTTCGCTGCTATCTACCACCCGGTCGGCATCGCTTGGCTGGTTCGCACCACCACGGAAAGCCGAGGCAAGGTGCTCGGCATCAACGGAGTATTTGGGAACGCTGGCGTGGCCGGCGCAGGGCTCGTCGCCGGAACACTGATTGACCTTTTTGGTTGGCGGATAGCCTTCCTTGCGCCCGGCGCCATCTCGCTGGCCACGGGAGTAGTCATGCTCTACTGTCTAATCAGCGGAAGGCTTACCGGTGATGCTGCGCGTCGTCTCCCTGCACGGGCTGATGGTCAGACTGGACAGTTACGGGCGTTTGTACTGTTACTAATTACAATGTTTGGAGGAGCGATCATCTACCAGGCTACGCAGATCGCACTCCCAAAAGTCTTTG
The DNA here is from genome assembly GCA_036012125.1 of Vicinamibacterales bacterium. NCBI lineage: Bacteria > Pseudomonadati > Acidobacteriota > Vicinamibacteria > Vicinamibacterales > Vicinamibacterales bacterium. Next base: position 184,195 of record DASCOS010000020.1, read on the forward strand.
CGGTGAGACTCGTGGAGTTTGTTGGTAGTTCGACATTCGGAGTTGGCGCATTCATCGCGCTCGTGTACGGGTTCGCCGGACTAACACAGGTCGCATCGGGTTACCTCGCAGATCGCTTCGACCTCAAGATGGTGTATATCGGCACATTCTTGTTACAAATCCCGGTGCTCTGGATCGCTGCGAGTGCCGGCGGAGTGTCCCTTGTTGCGGCCTCAACTCTCTTGGTCATGGCTAACACCGGTTCGCTGCCAGCTGAGAACATGCTTCTTGCCGCCGCGACGCCTGAGCAAAGACATGGAGTTGCTTTCGGACTGAAGTTTGTCCTCGCGTTTGGTGCAGCTCCACTGGCAATCAGGCTGGTAGCTTACGTCAATGACACAACAGGCGGCTTCTCCCTCCTGTTCACCATCCTCACAACGGTGGGCATTGGGGTCGTTGTTGCCGCAGCGCTTCTGCCCAAGTTAAAGCGACCGCAAAAAGAATCCCGCGAAATCTCTCCGGAGCCAAACGCACTCGCTGAGCACACGGGCACTCTCTAGGCACCCTAGAGCTATGCTTGACCGCTTTCTGACGTTATACACCGCCGCCCAGGGCTAGACTGTTCTACAATGGTTGGGTTTCCACTGCATCGAAGATGACTCAATTTGACGATTTCCAGTACAACCCGCCACCATCAGAATCGTCCAACGGTTCGCCTCGATGGCAATCCGTAGCAATCGTGGTGGGAGGCGTCGCATTGGTCACCGCAGCTATCGTCGCTGTATATCTCGTAAACCGCGGTCCCAATGAAACGGTGCCGGCCGAAGCCCAGACCGTCATCGAATCAACGCCTCCTGAAATTAGTGTGACAGAACCCGACCCGGAACCTGATGTACCCGAGACGGTTAACCTCCCAGCACTTGATGAGAGCGACGGTTTCGTTCGTGAACTCGTAAGCACACTGTCTGCACATCCTACGTTGGTCGCCTGGCTTGCAACGGATGAACTCATACGAACATTCGTGGTCGTTGTAGAAAATATCGCGGAAGGACAGACACCGGCGCGCCACTTAGGAGGTCTCTCGCTGAAAGAACCGTTCGGCACCTCGGGCGATCGCCAACAGTTAGTCATTGATCCTCGGAGCTATGTGCGCTACGACCTTATCGCCGACGCGTTTAATTCAGTGCACGTCGAGGGTGCCGCACAGCTATACGAACAACTAAAGCCGTTACTCGATGAGGCTTACCGCAATTTGGGACATCCCGACGGTGATTTTCACCAAGCCCTTGCCCAAGCGGTGCGTCAGATCGTCGAGGTGCCAATCGTCGATGGCGAAATCGCACTTGTTTCGCGCACTGTTGCATTTCAGTTTGCTGATTTGTCACTTGAAAGGCTAGCTCCAGTGCAGCGGCAAGCCATACGGATGGGTTCTCGCAACCTTCGAGTAGTCCAGCAAAAACTTCACGAATTATCTAGCGCATTGGGGTTAGAACCGTCCGTTACTGTGGGCTGATAGAATTGTTCCGCCTCGTTCTGCACACAAGGCCAAGACAACGGTCCTCAACGAGCTGCAGACGTTTACTGCAAAACTCATGGCAAGAGGCTGGGAAAGCAAGGCAATCGAATCGCAGCAAGATGAGGCCTCACGCGAGCGTCAACCTGTTGACCGTCGAACCGACGCGCAGCTAGCGAGGGATGCCAAGCGCTACGAACTTTTACTGGCACGCGGCCGGATAGCAGCCGACCTCGAACATGCAAAACACCCAGCTCACCGAGAAACCCTCACTCGTGCACTTAGTGCACTCGACGCCCACCTGCATGACCTAGACACGGAACTGTGAATCGCAAATTTCTCTACCGATCAACCCAGATTGGGGGAGGATTTATCTCGTCACTCGGTGTGGGCCCGGGATCCGCACGTCCGCTTCCTTCAAACCGACTCACCGCACGAAGAGTCATATATTGGTCACGCCTTATCTGACAGGAAAGACGGACCCCCCGTGAGATTACGCTGTGATAATCGCTCCTGCTCAGCTTCCGTGATCTGCTCGGGTTCGCCAGAGATGAACTCGACACGACACGTCGTACGCCTTGCACCGCCACCGCACGCGTGTAGCACATCCACGCCCGCATCCTGTTCCATAGCTAAGACCAACCGTCTACCGTCTGCAACATCAACAGGCGCATATCCTACAACTGTTAATTTTGGTATATCGGAGCCTCACTTGAACCATTCACGAACATCTCATCTGCGACCACACATCTCCCTATCCAGCGTGCCGCACTGTAGCACAGCCCAACTAGCACCTTGGAACATTAGGTAACGCGTAATGAACCGCAATTCCAACACGCGGTAAACTGCTGTTCAACAAACTCTCGACACGTGGCGCAACGCCAATTACTTGAAGCACCCTCTGGGACAACATCCCTCGAATATTCGCGGGCGAGTTCGCTTGCCCGACCGACCTGTTCTGTATCCAGCACCCACACCGACGGTAGCGTGTCAAATGTCAGCGGGGCTTCCCCTCGAGCACCGAACAGAGCTTCGCCTCGCACCAATGCGTCAATCCCTTCACTTTCAAGAATTCCCTTGAATAGATGCGCGTCGGTTGGATGCCTGGCCACATAGATGCGGATCACTCTGCTCCTCCGTTTGTCCAATTACGGCTAACTTGACCGACTAGCACGCCACCGATCCACGGCCACAGCCACAATGATGATATGACCGACGATCATCTCCTCTACAAAGTTCGGCCAACCTAGCACTGCACTCCGATTTCTAAGATAAGCCATCAGGACTGCACCCGCGAGTGTTCCGACGATTGAACCCTGGCCACCACTGAGCGACCCTCCACCAATCACCACAGCGGCAATAATGTCGAGTTCGAGGCCAATAGCTACAGTCGGATCACCTTGGGTTAGCCGTGCGAACTGCATAAGGCCGGCGAGTCCAGTAAGCGACCCAGCCAGTACGTAGATAGCAATCTTGGTGCGCGTAACACGGATGCCGCAGAGCCGTGCGGTGGCTTCGTTTGAGCCGATCGCCAACGCGTGCTGTCCGAGTACCGAATAGCGTAGAAGGAGAATAAACGCGACAGCAAGAGCTAACATTAGCCACACGCCAGGCGCCACAAACAACCAAGGTGGATTAGGAATAGGATTAACCCACAAGTCGAGTCCTTTTGTGGGCGCTGTGACCGGGATGCTTCCGGAAATCCACTTTGCAACGCCGCGATAGAAACCCAGCGTCCCGAGGGTCGCAATGAATGGAGGCAGACGGAGGCCCGTTACAAGCAAGCCGTTGTAGAATCCACAGAGTGCTCCCGTGCTCAAGGCTACGATGAGCGCGGAACCGACACCCCCACCATTCTCGAGAACAAGTGCTGCTGCAACACTGACTAGGGCGATGGCCGATCCAACGGAAAGATCAATTCCCGCACTAATGATGACAAAAGTCATCCCGATCGCCGCCGTGCCGACGATCATCGCATGTACTGCGACCAGCCTCAGATCAAATAGCGTCAGTGGCGGATGCGGTGGAATTGCATAGAAGAACAGTACTGCAGCAGCTAGGCTTAGCGCGGGTGCCAGTGTTCGTAGCCACTGGCCAAGCGATATGCCTAGCACCATGGTATTCAAGCGACCTTGCCTTCCCCGCTCGTCGCCGCATTTAAGATGTCATGCTCGGTCCAGTCTTTGGCCGATCGCGTAGCTATCACTTGGTTCCGGTGCATAACGGTGATTCGATCGCATACGCTGAGCAGCTCTGGGATATAGTCCGATACCAATACGACGCCCTTACCCCTTTCGACTAACTTACCGATCCACTCGTAAATCTTCGCCTTGCTTGCCACATCGATCCCGCGAGTTGGTTCATCCAGCAGTAGGACGTCCACATCCTGATGCAGCAGACGCGCGAACGCCACCTTCTGCTGATTACCACCGGACAACTCACCCACCGGCTGCCCCGCACCTCGTGCCCGAATGCCACACCTCGCGATGAACCGTTCCACGGTCTGCTGCATCGTGCGGGTATCGAGCCAACCCCACTTGGTAAACGGCTCCAGTCGGCTCAGCAGCATGTTATTCCCAACCGAAAGTCCTAGCGCTAATCCTTCCGTTTGCCGATTTTCACTCAATAGACCTACCCCTGGTTTGAGACCAGTGTGGCGCCAGGACTTCCCACCGCTGTATCCAGCCACAGTCACCTCTCCGGAAACGACTGGGTCCAGGCCGCAGATGGAGCGTAGTAATTCAGTTCTGCCCGCACCGACGAGCCCGGCTAGGCCCAGAATCTCGCCACGGTGCACCGTTAGATTGATCAGCCTTGACGACCACTCGGCAGTACCCACGTCGTTTAAGGTTAGTAGCGGCATGCCGGTAGGCCGCGACGAGATCGGAAACATGTCGGGTAGGCGTCGGCCAATCATAAGTTCAATCAGGTCAGCAACCGTCACCGTAGTGGTGGCACCATGGCCAACCACCCGCCCATCGCGGAGCACCAGAAAGCGATCGGCAATCCGCTGCACCTCCGCCAAAAAGTGAGAAATGTAGATAACAGCGACGCCTTCGCGGCGTAACCCAGAAATAATGTTGAAAAGCCTGTCGATTTCGACAAGCCCTAGACTGCTCGTCGGTTCATCCATGATTACAACTCGTGCATCGGTCAACAGGGCCCTAGCAATCTCAACCAGTTGACGATCACCAGTCGAGAGCCGACTAACCGGCGTGGCGAGTGGTAACTCTGGACGACCCAGTCGCTCAAGCACCCCACGAATCTTTCGGCGGTGTGCCGACCGATCGATGAGTCCGAACCGGTGACGCTCGGCGCCCAGCACTAGGTTGGCCTCAACGCTCAGGTTGGGTACAACATTGGACTCCTGATAGATCATCGCGATGCCTGAGGCACGGGCCGCGAGTGGACCAGCCGGCGTAAACACCGCACCATCAAGACGGGTGTTTCCCTCATCCGGCTGTACAGCGCCGGACAAGATCTTCATTAGCGTCGACTTGCCCGCTCCGTTTTCTCCAACCAGCGCGAGGACTTCACCTGGGCAAACTTCAAGGTCAACAGCATCAAGCGCAACCGTCGCACCGAAACGCTTTGTAATGCCAGACATGGCCAGCCGTGGACTGCGACTTTCAACAGAACTGTCGGGAGACTGCCCAGGTCTGCTCATCGATCGAGGAGGCGAGAAAGGTCTGGAGTCAGCAGTTCGGCAATTATGGGATCCTGCATGTTCTCACGGGTTGCGAGTGTCACTCCTGTATTCTGCCGGAGCTCAACAGTTACGCCTTTCAGGTAATCGACGGCGGTTTTGACGCCTAGGTAGCCCATCTCCACTGGGCTCTGAACAACGAGCCCTTCAAGGTCACCCTGCTCTAGTGCAGCCACGAGTCTCTCATTAGCATCGAACCCAACCAACCGTATATCCCCAACCAAGCCCAGGCTACGAAGCGCCAGTAGCAGGCCAAATGTGCACGATTCGTTCGCACAAAAAACACCATCAACGTAATCGTAGGTCGTCAGGAGACTCTCCGAGGCGATCTGTGCAGTGGCCGTCGTGACACCTGCATACCGCTCCGGATCAATCAACTCGATACCGGTAAAAGCAGACAGGGCCTCGACAAACCCTTCCTCACGCCGCATGGTGCTCTCTGAACCTTCAGCGTGCCGTAACAGAAGCACCCGTCCTTGTCCTCCAAGGAGGTCCCCCATGCGCTTTCCGGCAATCCGGCCACCCTCGACATTGGGTGTCGACACATAGCTAATGTAATCAGTACCGGCTTCAGCGGCGAGCCCAGAATCGAAAACAACGACAGGAATTCCAGCTTGCATGGCTAGGCGTACGGAAGGTACGAGGGCATGCTGATCAAGCGGCGCTATTACAATCGCATCGACACCGCTGCTAATTAAGTTCTGCACAAGCGAGATTTGTTGGTCCCGATCATCCTCACGCTCTGGACCACGGAAGATCACTTCAACACCGAATTCCTTTTCGGCCTTCAGTGCACCCACGTGGACCGCTTTCCAAAAATCGTGAGTCGTCCCCTTCGGCACGACCGCGACCCGAAACTGATCCACCTCGCCGCCACCATTTGTTTCGGGGCCACCGCTGTCGCACGCAAACACCGGTAAAAGTGTCACCACCAATATTCCCAAACAACCCAACCGATTCATCGCATACCTTCTTCGCACCGCTGTAGCTTAATCCCCGAAGACCGACCTCGCAAATGGGCCGTCACATCTCTCAATAAGATTATGGTCCGTGTTAGCTAGAACAGACTGAGGAACAGTAAGCTAAAGACACGACAGACGCCGGCGGCGGATATCCTTAATCAGCGACCGTGAACATCTGTCGAAGATCTCCCCGCCAGAAACTCCTCCGCAACAGACCTCGGAGTCCGCCCACCCTCATCGACTGCCAGATTCATCGCTCGCATCAAGTTGAGGTCAATCGCGCCAACAAGTCCCCCCAGTGCAGCAACTACACGAGGCTGGTCACTCACCAAGCGGTCACTCACAAGAATCACTGCGTCGTAGGGCGGCATCACGTTCCGGTCGTCTTCAAGTGTTGTTAGACCCAATGCTACGATTCTGCCGTCGGTCGAAAAAGCGGTAATCACATCCACATCCTGTTGAGCCACCGCCTGATACATGAGCGAAGGGTCCATCGTGACCTCCCTATCGAACGACAGCCCGTAGCGTGCTTGAAGCGACACCCATTCTGGCCGCCCGAAGAACTCGTAGTCACTACCGAAGACGAGACGCGACGCATGAGGCACCAGATCGCTAATCCGCTGCAGCCGGAGCTCCTTCACGTCCACAGAACGCATCGCTAACGCGTACGTGTTCTCAAAACCAAGGGCTCCGACCACGTGAACGCCGTAGTCCTTAGTAAGTAAGCGCTCAACTTCGCCAAGGATTTGACCCCGATTCTCAGTGTTTGCCTCGCGGCGCAGAATCGTAGCCCAAATCGTGCCCGAGTAGTCGACGTAAACATCCAAGTCACCCGACCGTAAAGCGTCGAACGCTACGGTCGAACCGAGTGACTGGAGGACCGTCGCGTTAAGACCGGTCTCCGCAGTAACTTGACCAGAGATAATTTCAGACAGAATGTACTGTTCCGTGTACGGCTTGCTGCCAATAACAATCCGCTCAGATTCATCCTCGGCAACGAATTGGCGTGCAAGTGTCACGCCGGCAAACAAATACAGGGCGGATAACACGCCGAGTGCAGCAGCCACTAGCCCGCTTCGGCGGAATCGCACACCTTCCTCAAGCACGCGGATGAGCCCATCGAGTAACTGTGCAAGCAGGGCCGCTACAACGGAACCCACCATGACCGCTGTGTAATTCCTAGTCTGGAGGCCGGAGAAGATGTAGTTGCCGAGACTCGTCGCCCCGACTGGCGTCGAAAGCGTCGCCATGCCGACAACCCAGACGGTCGAGGTCCGGAGACCGCCGACAATTACCGGCATAGCCAGCGGCAACTCAACCCACCACAACTGCTGACTTTGGGTCATCCCGACGCCTTTCGCCGCTTCGGTATACGCCGGGTCGACCCCGGCGATGCCGATGACAGTGTTCCGGAGAATCGGGAGGGTGCTATAAAGCGTCAGGCCGATGATCGCCGGTAGATACCCAATACTCTGGACCTGAATCGCCGCGAGCGCTGGTACCATGATGGCGAGCAGCGCCAAGCTTGGCACCGTTTGAATAATACCTGCCGCTCCAAGAACGACCTGCTCTAACCACCGTACGCGCGTCGCCACAATTCCCACCGGAACACTGATAACGGTCCCGAGGAGTAACGCCACGAGGGTTAACTGTACGTGCCCGGTCAGGTAGGCAGGCAACAGCGCCAGCTGCTCGCTCACGATTGCTCTCCCGGGCGGAGCAAGTCATTGAGCATTTGCGCTTCACGCTTCGGAGTGCCGAACATCCGCTCGACGAATTCGTCCACGGGATTCACCATCAGCTCTCGCGGCGTGCCTACTTGCACCAAACAGCCATCTCGCATCACCACAATCCGATCGCCCAAGAACAACGCTTCTACCAAGTCGTGGGTGACAAAGATCGCGGTCATCCTAAGCTGCGTTCGGATGCGTGCAAAGGATTGCTGCAGTTGCTCACGCGTCAGTGGGTCGAGAGCTCCAAACGGTTCATCCAAGAGCATCACGTTCGGCTCGGAGGCCAGCGCCCGGGCGACCCCAACCCTCTGCTGCTGGCCACCGGAGAGCTCGCTCGGCCGGCGATCACGCATCACCACAGGGTCCAGCTCGACCAGGTCCAAAAGTTCGTCCACGCGACGCCGGATGCGCTCGGCCGTCCAACCGAGCAGGGTCGGCGTTACACTGATATTCTCAAAGACGGTCATGTGGGGAAACAAACCGACCCCCTGAAACACATAGCCAATGTGCCGTCTCAACTCGTGTGCCGGTAGAACTCCGACATCAACTCCATCAATCTGCACCAAACCGTCGGAGGGCTCTATCAGTCTGTTGATCATCTTCAGTGTCGTGGTCTTACCACAACCCGAGGTCCCCAACAGCACAACAACCTCGCCGCGATTAGCCCGAAGCGAAAGCCGATCAACCACGACGTGCTCACCATAACGTTTCGTCAGAGCTTGAAGTTCAATCATCGGCGCTCACTGCAACCAGACCTAAGCCAAGACACGCAACTGGTTGATAGAAATCTGTTTTCGGAATCGGGCGCCACGTCGAAGGACCCGACGGCGGCATCTCTGAAAAATAGCAAAAAGCTGAACGGTCAGGACGACCGGTTACGACCGTTCGATCCATTCAACGAATCGCGGTGGGTGTTCATCGGCAACGATCATTACCCGGGTAATCCTACCGCTCTCGTGAATGAGCTGCTTCGAACTCTCCCGCGCTTCGTCAACGGAAGAGTACCGCACAGCCACCAGCGGTGAATTGGTCGAACCCCCTCTGACAGTTGGAATCAGCTTAAACATACAGAGTCACTCAACGACAGATCGTGGCCACCTGGTCCACACAGCCGACTATTGGTGTCCCTGACGGACTCCTCATGATATCGAGACTCTCGTATCATGTCGACCACTTGAGACTCATGAGTCTACTTCAGACACGCGAGATCCAAGCACTAGATCTAAAACTCTACCGTAGCTCGCTATTCCGCTCGATACGCGGTTGGCACGTAGATAACGGTCGTAAACCCAACTCGCCTGGCGACGCATGACTGGCATCGACTCTCCAAGTCGATCACGAATCGCAACCAGGTCACGAGCTGGACCAAGCTGGAGTGTCGTCGTCACCTCGACCTGCGTGTCTGTGTCCAACTGACGCATTAGGTATGGGTGGAGGAACAGCCAAGCGCTGTACTGCACCGCTGCATCGCCTGATTGAGAAGCCAACCAAGCGACGAAACTAGCTTCAGCCTCATCAGCGTATCCTGCGAGATGAGCCCATTCATGAAGAACGATAAACGGGCGTTCATAAGGCAGAACGTCAGAATTAATTAGCGTCTCAAGTAGGAACGGGTCAGTAAAACCATCGATGGCAGCCTGACGGAAATAGAAACCGAACCATGACGTCTTGGGACGCGCCAGTCGAGGCTCGGCGGACGCTGGTAGTTGCTCCTGTGCGTACCGGAACGGCTTGGCGAGCACCTTCGGAACAGATTCGAGCGTCGGCCAGGGCCTAGCCTGGGCTAATCCGTGAAGCCGGTTCAACCGGACAACCGATTCACGGGCAAGGGTCTCGAGTGATGCCGGTGTGATGCGACTAGTGTCAAAGTCGAGTTTGGATTCAAGCGATTCCCGACGGTAGTTGAATCCCCAACAGAGCATAAAGACGATATAGACAACCGCCATAGCAACCGCTACTTCCCGAATCAGCACCAGAACAACGACCGTCCTACGCACCATCGAGGAACGTCTAAGTATCGCTATGCATTTGGCTATCAAAGCAACTACAGAGCCAATCACTAAGAAATCAAACAGAGCAACTGGCACTTGGTTTGATAACGATGTAAACACTTGCTGAATAATCGGATAGAGGCCCCGGGAATAGGCACGCTCAACACAGGCTTCAGAGGTTGGTCCGACGGCAACCACCAGAGCCAATGTCAGGATTGTGAGGCGCCAAGCCAAGTGTAACGGCCCCGATTCACACTGGGAGGTTGTTTCCTGATCCACCACGTCAAATCCTCTGCGTCCTCTCTCCCGTTACACTCGCCACTGGAGATGCCGCCCCAGCGGTCAGTCTTTCCTGAGGCAGCCCTTTCGGGAACCAGAACGATGAGATGACTGCAGAGCCTGCCGCGAACGACCCAAACATAAATACTCGCTGCAGGGCAGCGGTCAACTGTTGTGGGCTGGCATCACCGCCGGCAGGAAGTGACACAACCACAATCGCGCCCATCGTGGCCACACCAATGGCGCCACCGATCGATCGAGTAAAGTGACCCAGCGAAGTCGCGATTCCGAGCTGCTTACGCGGCACCGCGTTCTGAACAGCCAGGATCAGGGTAAGAATGGTCATGCCCATACCCACGCCCATGATCGCAAGCACCGCGCGTATCATCCACAGGGACGCCCCTATATCAATCTGCGATAACTGAAAGAATCCAAAGCTCACACACGATAAGCCGGCAAACACCATTCGCCGGTACCCAACTTTCATAAGCACGCGACCGGTAACAATTGACATCAATACCCACCCGAGGAGTAGCGGCGTGAGCGCTGAGCCAGCGTCAATGGCACTTCCACCCAACGCCGCCTGCACGAAAAGTGGCACAAATGAGATCGCGCCGAACATCGCCACGCCAACTAGGAACCCGCTCAGCATAGCTGGTCCAATGACCCTATCCCCGAAGAGTTCAAATGGTATCAGCGGGTCCGCAGCGCGACGCTCAACATGTATAAAGGCTACCCAAAGTATTAGCGCACCACCTAGGAGCATTGCCAACCTCCCCCAAGCAAACCCTTGGCCACCGTTGGCCTGTCCAAGAGCCAATAACAGCAGTGCGACAGCGCCACTTAGGAGTAGTGCACCGCGGTAATCAATGCGTGGCTGAGACGATGGGCGGGGACTGACGAGCGCATTACCAACCGCCAGCGCGGCGACGAAAGCAAACGGGACATTTACGAAGAAAACCCACCTCCACGACAAGGAGTCAGTGAGGTAGCCTCCAACGAGTGGTCCGGCAATCGACGCAATCCCCCACACGCCACTAAAAAGCCCTTGGATCCTCCCCCGCTCACGCATGGTGTAGAAGTCACCAAGAATCGTCATCCCGAGGGGGAGAATACCGCCCGCACCGATTCCCTGGATCAGCCTAAAGACGACGAGAACAGGCATCGACCACGCCACACCGCACAACACCGAACCCAGGAGAAAAAAACCTACAGCGCCCACATAGAAGAGTCGTCGACCGTAAAGGTCAGAAAGCTTGCCCCACAGCGGCACCGTAACTGTCGCTGCTAGAAGATACGCCGCGAATACCCAGCTATATTGGGTGAGGCCACCGAGTTGCGTAACAACGGTTGGCATGGCCGCCGCGACGATCGTCGCTTCAATCGCTGCTAAAAAATTTCCGCCGAGGACCCCGCACGTCACGACCATCCGTCGGGTGATCCGCACGGAAAGTTTGTCAAGCATCTGCTAACCGCCGACACAATCAATCACTGCCCACCCCAATCCTTGGAGAAATCGGTATCTGAAGGGTCAGAAATTCACGGTGTATCACCATCAACACCACAATGGTAGGCTGTTCCCTCTTACCAATCTAGAGCCTCGCCTCAGGAAGATTTGGTGTCCTAGCCAACGCAAGATAGGATCAACGTGGGAAGCTGGAATGTCCACTGAAGAAGAAGCTGCTGGTCGAACCGTACATTGCGTTAAGTTACAGAAAGATCTGCCTGGTCTCACAGAGTCTCCTTGGCCCGGTGAACTAGGCAAACGGGTCTACGAGAACGTCTCCGCTGAAGCGTGGAAACTCTGGGAAGAGCGAATGAAGATGATTCTCAACGAATACCGACTGAAGCCCTGGCAAAAGGAAGCCCAAGAGCTGGTCGCTAAACAAATGGAAGAATTCTTTTTCGGTGAAGGCTCAGCCCTTCCACCAGATTACGTCCCAGAACGTAGTAAGAGTTAGTCCTCTCCTCACCTGCCGATTTTCGATCGCGCTCACTTAGTACTCCCTACAGCATTGGGATTTCTCTATCAACTTCGAAATGGAGCCGCCGGTGTGCTTGGCGCACGGAGGCAATTACATCTTTGGACGTTTGTCCCCTAGCGAAAATGAAACCCAAATAGCTTGCACCTTCAGGTAGTGGTACGAGCTGCTGCCCTAACTTGGCAGTGATGATTACGTCGTCAACACCTTCCACTGCTCTCGCAAGTTTCGCACCAACTACTCCTCTCAAATGACCGCTGCAAGGAATAGGGATCATCATTACGGCCGATGCCCCAGGCACACAGTGAAACGTACACCCGGCTTCGCCTACGGCTTGCCGGAGCAGCACTTCTTCATACTGGCAGGAATGACCCGTGGAGTCCGTGCACTGAAGCACCCTGGCACAAAGCCCACCGACCGGTCGTGCCGCAACTTCCAAAACGACAGGTCCGCGCGCGTCCAAACGACACTCGGCGTGGACTGGACCATGACGGAGCCCAAGCGCACGAACGGCTTCTGCGACCGCATATTCAACCGACGACCGTTCGTCAGAGCCCAGTTCTGTGGGCCTTGCGTAGATCGTTTCTTCAAAGAATGGCCCTTCAAGCGCGTCGGGTTTATCAAAGATGGTCACCACGTGGAGCCGTCCGTCATTGACTAAACCTTCGACCGCATACTCAGCGCCGTCGATGTATTCCTCAATCAGCACCAACTCGTTTGATGGATCACGAAGGGCACGTAACTCTGGACTTGACAACATTTGAGCAACCCGTGCCATTGCAGAATCAAGTTCCTTTTTGTCATTGGCGCGGATCACTCCTCGGCTACCCGATAACGTAAGCGGCTTTACAACCATGGGAAAACCGAACGGCAACGCAGGACAGCGCTCAATCTGCTCAAGTCGCAGCACGTGAAAAGCCGGCACACGAAGTCCTCCGCGTGACAAACATTGCCGATAGCGAAGTTTGCTGGCCGCCAGACGAGCGCCGGCTGCACCGTGGCATGGCAATGCTAAAGCCTCAGCTACCATCGATGCCAAAATCGTAGGGCGATCACCAACAGCTAGCACACCTGTCACCGGGCGTCCGGCGGTCGCAGCCAGGACACGCTGAAACGACATTCTTTCGTTGTGAAACTCCACTGGGATTGCCTCATCCCGCCACGGATCGTCAAGGGTGCGGCATCGATCCGTTGCAAAAGCAAGGTCAAAACCTAGTCGCTCAGCAGCATCGGCGAACGCCCGCACTTGATAGCTGGTCGTAGTAGCGAATAGAAGTATTCGTGACATCACTGCTTAGCTTCATCGTAACAGCTAGAAGAGCGCGAACTGCTCCTCAGTCGGCTCAGCTCAGCAATACCAAGGTTCATTGAGGTAAGGGATTGACGCACGAGCCTGGGTATTCCTCATGAGTGGTGGGCAGTGCAATGCACCCCGTTCGTGCGCTAGTGTCCAAATCTCCTCAAAAATCGCGCGCCGAGATGCCGACTGGTGTTGACCGACCAGGGTAATCACCTCGGCTTGGAGTGCATCGACACGGGGATCCGTATGAAACCAAGAATAGGAAAGCGTGTTCTTGTCGAACTCTCCTACAACCTCCGCCACCTCTTTATGGGTAAGCAAACTTGAACCTTCAGGCAGCAATAGGCGGATAGCCAGTTGGATCGGGGCGACTGCATCGACGAGGTCGAGGGAAGCAATGGACTGAAGATACGCGCAGTAGCTCTCAAGTGTCGTCCACGGCGTGAACGCTACAAACGTCGGTGTTAGAACGAGTCCCGCCGTTCGGCATGCGGCTACGGCTCGCTCAATGTCTTGTGGGGTGTGTCCTTTGTTAAGAATTTCAAGAACATGATTGTCAAAAGATTCAACCGCACTCGTAACAAACGCACAGCCTGTATCGCGTAGTGTTGCTAAATACTTAGCGTGAGCCAGTAAATGTGCAATCTTGATAGTCACGTCATAGGTAAGGTCAGGATACGTATCAGATAAACGCTGGACGACTTCAATAGCGTGAACTGAGCCATTGAAAAAATCAGGGTCCCCAAAGGTGATGTGACGAACGCCCATTTCAACTTGATTTCTGATGTCGGCCAGAACAATGTCGATTGGCACGACCCTAAACCGCCCTTTGTATACCGGGACGATCGGACAATGGCGACACGTATGCCTACAACCGCGGCTAGCCTCTGTGTATCCGACACATCTAGTTGACCCGGTTGAATCGTGCAAGGTAGCGTAGCGTGTGGGCGGCGGTAACCCTCGTCGGTCCGGTACCTTGAACGCAAGATGCGGTAGCGCAGTATCCGCAGTAGGCTGCGGTGGTGGCGTGCCTTCTCTCAAAGCGATCGCCAGAGCTTCTAGATCTGATTCAAATTCGGCACCAAGTACCGAGTGCACTCCGAGGTCACGCAGGAGTGACTCGTTGAGCATCGCGTAGAGCCCATAGCCGCACAGATGCGCCGACGGATTGAGACTGCGAATCTTTTTAATCACTGGCACCGCAAGCCGCGTCGCCATATGCATTGGTAGAAAAAAGGCCAATAACTTGGCCTGTGTAACTGAGTCGTCCCGTAGCCGCTCACGAGCCAGATCGACACACGTTACTTCGACGCCTGCATTACGTAGCCAAGCTGCGGGCGAAGCTAGGCCAAACGGCTGTCGGCCCATCTCATAGGTCGCAATCAAGAGTGCACGCATAATCAGAGTGAATTATTGATTAATTTAGCGCTTGTCTCCGGACCGGCTCGTCAGGACGGTACAGGAAAATCAGTCGTACTCGGTCGAGTAGTCAAACCCACAACCACGAGCGCTAGAATTGACAGGGTCAGAGCTGGATAGACCGTCTCAAGACCAAGCGGATACTCCGGAACACCATCAACACTGTGCTGCAGACCAACGATCTCCCAAACCAACGTGGTAGTCATACCTACGAGAATCGACCACACGCCTGCTGAACGCGGTATGCGCGGCCAGACCAGTGCGCCGAGCAAAGCCGGCGTAATGCCAGCCCCGTACATTGTGTAAGCCCAAAGCGCCATCGCCAAGATTGATGGAAAAAAGCTTCCGATCACGTAACCGACGCACCCCAATGCCACTACAACCAGTCGGGTGTAGACCAATACCTGTTGGTCAGCGACCTTTGGATTTATAAAGCGCTGATAGACGTCACGCATCAAATTCGTTGCAGGCGTTAGAAGAAAGCTGTTGGCAGTGGAAACGATTATCGCCGCAGCCCCACAAACAAGCAGGACCCCAATGCCCATCGGTAGAACTTGCAGTGCAACATTGATCACGATCGATTCTGAACCTTCGGTGCTCAGGCCTGGCACAACACCGCTACCGAGTACACCAACCGAGTCAATCAACGTCTCGACGACGATCGTGCCAACAATCCACCCAACCACCGCTAGACGGGCCGCTCGCTCGCTTTTTGCAGAAAAAAACTTCTGGTACATATTCGCTTCACCGAGAAGCAAGAACAACGTTGGAAAAAAAAGCGCTAAAGCCGCCTGCGGCGATAGTTCACCAAACAATGCGACATGCTCTGGTTGCAGCGATGAGAAGGTCGTTGCAAGTCCGCCACCATCAGACACGAGGAAAACCACCGCTAGGACTACACTCACTACCATCATCACGCCATTCCCAACATCGAGATAAGCAATCGACAGCATGCCTGCCAACGCGGTGTAAGTGACGCAGAATGCGGCGGTCATCAGTGCACCGGTCGCCGGTTCAATACCAGCCACCAATTCCAGAAGTTTTCCGCCTGCGCGGAACTGATAGGCCGCAATGGTCGTATAGGCCATTACCGTGGTAAGAGCGCCAAGAAGGCGCGCGGTCGGTCCATACCGTAATTCGAGGATGTCCGGAACAGTGTACTGCGCGAGCCGGCGCACGCGAGGAGCAATGAAATAGACCAATGCGATACCGACCCAAGCTCCAGCTGACTGCCATAGTGCGGGGAACCCTACCCGATAGCCCAAACCAGCACCGGCGAATAGACTGCCAGAGCCGATCCATGTAGCAAGAAGGGTAAAGACAAGCACCCGAGCTGGTAAAGCGCGGTTGGCAATCAGAAAGTCATCGGCCGTCTGCACCTGACGACTCTTCCAGGAACCAACGACAACTAGAGCAGCGAGATAAATAATGATGGCACTCAGAAACATAAATGGTCGCGTGCTGACCTAGAGATTCTAAAAAACTACGCTCTGCGATTGTCAAACCGTATTTTGAGACCAGCCATCCGAATGTTAACTAATCCACTATTAGAGGCGTGATTGGCGGCATGCGCTATCTGAAGAAATCGTATGGCGTCACCAAGTGCTTCTCAGTCAAGATCAAAGTCCCGCTCCGGCCTAGTCACCGGTTCGTCGGTCGCTTTACGAAGGGCTTCTTCAAAGCGCTTGGCAAGTGCATCGCCACGTGTGCGCTCATCAGTAACCGATTGCTGGAACACCGCTTCTCGACGCGCTGCCTCCTCATCAAGAATTCGATCGGCTTCACCCAACTCGACCTTGTCCTGACGTTCCGGCTCGCTGTGCCGTACGACGCGCTTTAAACCCACATCGATGACGAGTGAGGCGGTACAGCAAGGACAAACCAGTTCGAGCTCCGACGTGAGGTTAGTCATTTGTGGACCCTCCCTACCATCGCGCCTACGCTGTCTTTTCAGCGCCGATCGGTACGCGGTAGTCACCGCCCATCTAGGCGAGACAACATGATATCTCCTACCCTAGTCGAGGACCATGTCGTGACTCTATTTTTGAAATGGTGGGAATACCGTGGTTGGAGCGAAATCCAAAATGAACCCCTTAAAAGCGACCCAAATTTCGACTCTCTTTACCCGAGACGGCCAAGCCCCAAGACGGTAGGACTACATGATTCAACTAAGGCTGAAGAGGTTCGTGCCAGCACTACCGTGAGAACTCAGTAGGTGTTGTCTCAGCCTTCTTCCTCGAAGCCTTCTTCCTCGGTTGGACGAGGACGGGTTGAGGGACGAAGGGCTTCACGGCGGTCATACACTGCCAACCCTTCGACGTGGAACGTTAGCGTGCAAGAACTCGCTTTACGTTCCACAACAGCTAGGACAGGGCTCCCCGCCACGCCAGCCCGAAATGTGATCCTGCAACCACACGACAACCTTGCGTGGTGGAATCCCTTTAACGCCGTATTAACTTCGGTACTCATGACATCGCAATCAACCGCCTAGGTCGGCAGCCGATGCGCAGCCATCATACACCAACGGTTGTTCATCTGTGTGACCGGAATGAAAAACTAGGATGGAGGACGTTGACAATCAGAGCATTGCACGGATTTCTCGCTCTACCTGGTCCTTCGTGGCTAAACCCATGTGCTGCTTACATACAGTGCCACTCCGGTCAATGTATAAAGTTATCGGAATACCCCAAACCGGTCCGAGCGCTTCCTTAACATCGTCGCGGCCAAGACCCACAAGCAACGGATAGTTGACCCCGTATTCGTCAGCAAACGGCTTCAACTTCTCGATCGGATCGTCGACAGACAATCCGAGCACAGCAAGACCTTGGTCTCCGTACTCGTTCTGTAACTCGACAAAACTGGGAATCTCAACCTTGCAGGGACCACACCAAGTCGCCCAAAAATTAAACAGAATGACCTTTCCCCTATACGATGCCAAATCGACATCATCCCCATTCATATCTTGGAGGGTAAAATCGAGGTTCGCAGGGCGGGCATCGGGGTCGCAAGCCGCCGTGTCTACGGCATCAGCCTCTGACCACACGGAGGCACTCAACATCTCTTCCGGAAACACCGGAAACGTCAGAAAAGCCAAGGCCAAAGACGCTCCGGCAGCTGCCATCCATCGCCACTTCATGATTCCGAACCCTCGTTTAGGGAGCGCCGGTAACCCCAAGATGGCCTTAAGAAAGCCCAAAACCGCAACCGGCCTCGGTACGTCTAGTTATATAGCATGCTGACGAATAGCACACCTAGAATCCCTAGCAGACAAACTCACTAGGCCTCCTGTAGTCGCTACAGTAACATATGTCAGCGTTGGCGTTGATAGTTGGCGTCAGTTCCCAAATGAGCCACGAGGTAAATCTTATGCGTATCCGCAAGGGGTGTGAACTTCGCGTCTCCATGAGCGCCGGATTGACACTACTCTTCCTCTTTTGTCTGGCGTTACCTGCCATCGCACAAAGTCAGTTCATTCCCTACTACGGAAAGGCCAGGGTGAAGTATGACAACTTCGACTGGCAGATTTACACAACTGATCATTTCGAAATGTATTACTACCCCGAACTTGAACAGCACCTAGAGCGAGTGGCGGGCTACGCTGAAAGCGCCTATCAGCAGGTCAGTTCAGATCTCAGACATGAGTTGGCATTTCAGATTCCCCTCGTGCTATTCAAGACCCACAGTGAATTTGAACAGCAGAACGTAATTCCAGCCGACATGCCGGAAGGCGTTGCAGCCTTTGCCGAACCACTTCGCAACCGTATGGTTCTGCCAATCGATGAGCCTCCCGATGAACTCTACCGGCTCATCACCCACGAACTCGTCCATATCTTTGAGTTCGACATCATCCCCCGCGGTGTCCTTCGCTCAGATGTGCCCCTCTGGGTCGACGAAGGGTTAGCTGATCACCTAGCAGGGGTCTGGAACCCACTCGACCTAATGATGGTCCGCGATGCGGCAGTCTCCGACATCGTGCCCAAAATGACCGAACCAGATGAATTCTTCGGATTTAGTAGCCCACGGTTACCCTACAACCTGGGTCACGCAGCCTTCGAGTTCATTGAGGCGAGAGAAGGTAAAGAAGGTATCCGGCAATTCCTATTGGCTCTCAGAACAAATGTGATCGGTGGTGGTAGTGACGCGTATCAGGAAGGCCTCGGTCTCTCCGCCGAAGAGTTCGACATCGAGTTCTCGCGGTACATCAGAGAACGGTTTCAGCCCTTCCGCGATCGGGAACGAGCGGAGGACTATGGAACCGACCTAGCACCCGATCCAATTCGATCCGAGTTCGTGGCTGCCTACTCCGTTGAACCGGCGCCGTCGGGGGAACTATTGGCAGCGGTAGCCACGAACAGGAAAGACCGTGAGCTTGACATCATTCTCATCTCTGTTCAGGACGGTAGTGTCGTCACAAATCTAACTCCGGGATTCTCGCAGAACGATGGTTACGACTACATCTCTATTCCTGGCGCGCGGTGGAATACCGTGCCGTGGATGTCGTGGTCACCGGCAGGCGACCAGTTGGCCTATTTCGTGCGCAAGGGCAAACGTAAGACGCTC
This sequence comes from Vicinamibacterales bacterium, assembly GCA_036012125.1. NCBI lineage: Bacteria > Pseudomonadati > Acidobacteriota > Vicinamibacteria > Vicinamibacterales > Vicinamibacterales bacterium. The sequence goes on from DASCOS010000020.1 coordinate 203,619, forward strand.
ATAATTAGGGACATTGTCAGCCGCCGTATCGAACAACGGCTCGACATGACAACCGTTGACGAACCCGAATCCCCGGACATCTCGCCTAATGGCCGCCACGTCGCGTTCTCAGCACTGCAGAACGCCACGGGTGACATTTACACCATTGACTTGGTCACAAACGAAGTTCGGAACGTCACAAACGATAATTTTGCAGACTATGCGCCCACGTTTTCCCTAGACGGACGGTCTTTAGTCTACCTGGCACGTGTTAACGGCAACAATAAACTGTTTCGGGTAGACCTCGAAACAGGAGAGAAACTGCAATTAACCTTCGGTGCCCACGACGAAACGGCCGCACAGTTCATTGATAGAGACAAGATTGTGTTCTCCTCTACAGCGGTCGACCCACTGCAGCCTATCGACCCTGACGTAGCCCGTGACGGCAACATCTTCAACCTGTGGACACTGACCCTGTCAACAGGCGCACTTGAGCAGTACACCGACGCCCTAAGTGGGAACGTCTCCCCCGTCGTACTAGAAACAGTCGACGGCCAAGAGGTTGCGTTCGTCAGTTACAACAAGGGCAATTACGGTATCTACACCACGGAAGTGGAAGAACCACTATACATGGTGGAAACCTCAGATTTTGGCGCCCCTGGTCTGGTGATGGACTTCCAAGCTCCTTTATCGCACACCCTCATTAGGGATAACAGTCGAGACAAGGGCAGGTTCGAGAAGATGGTTCTCGAAGGTCGGCCACCGGTCAACCTTGGGGTAACGAATAGCGGCGACCTTTACGGCGGTTCGTCTCTAACGCTCACTGACCTGCTGGGCGAACAACAGTTCAACGTGTATGCAGCATCAATTTCAGAATACCGGACAATGGCAATGTCGTATGTGAACCTCGCGCGCCGATTGCAGTGGGGCACGCAACTCTTCTCCCAGACTCAATTCTTCTTCGGCACGCCAACTGGCATGTCGTATGGCCTGTTTAATCGTGACCAAGCCATTGCAACCACCAGAATGCGCGGTGGCACAGTCTTTGGCATCTATCCCTTTAGTAGGTTTCGACGGGTCGAGTTGTCGGCTGGCGTAGCAAATTACCAAGAGCAATTCGGTAGCCCGCAGCTACAGGCAGCCTCTAATCAGGTACAGACGGATCGATTTGGCGCCACCATCTTCCGCAATGGCACCTTCGTGCCTTTCAATATCGCCTTTATTCAAGAAACGACAGTATTTCGCGAATTCGGCCCGGTATCAGGTAATACGATGCGGCTGGGATTCGAATATGCACCGAAATTTGGGAACACACTTTCGCAGCAGAGTCTTGATGGTGATGCCCGTTACTATCTCAGGCTGGGAGAAACCGGACTAGTAGCACTGCGAGCAAGAGGTTTCAGGAGTTTTGGTGAAAGTCCAAACTTCTATTTCTTTGGTGGTAATTCTGAATTGAGGGGTTACGACTACCTAGAATTTGTCGGCCACAAAGCATTCCATCTGAACGCTGAATTACGGTTTCCACTGGTCGAAGTGATGTTGACGCCGATCGGCGTCTTGGGCGGCTTCCGAGGTGTGTTCTTCGCTGGTGTTGGTGGTGCTGCGCTCAACAGCGACAGCTTTACTCCATGGACTTCCTCCCCGGAGACATTCAAGCCGGTAATCGGACTCAAATACGACAGTAATCTTCAGCCTCAGCCGGTCTACGCTGATCCGGTCCAAATCACCGGCTTCCGCTTACGAGACGCGCGTGGCTCCTACGGCTTTGGCCTTGAAACCATGGCGTTCGGCTTTCCGATCCACCTTGACTGGACGTGGCGAACTCTTTTCAACGATGCCTGGGAGAACCTCCTGTTCGCTGCAAACGGCGGCAGCGCAAAGTTTCGTGAAAGCCGCTTCAATTTCTGGATAGGATACGATTTCTAGATGCGGTAGATGGGTAATTTACGAAGTTCCTTCACTCCCTTAACCAACTTCGGACATTTCAGCAGGTCTCTACTGGTCGGGAGCCGATGAAGTGACGACCTGCCATCTCCAACCGCGACGACCGGAAGATTCGGCCACTGAGACAGTCCACGTTGTCTTGCCCAATGACGCCAATCCGTTGGGTTTTATGCTCGGCGGGTCCGTGATGCATCTGATCGACCTCGCTGGGGCAATTGCCAGTCATCGCCACACCCGGAGCCGTGTCGTGACGGCGTCAGTTGACAGCGTCGAGTTTCTACATCCCGTTAAAGTTGGCGATCTACTCATTCTCAGGTCACGGGTCACCTGCGCGTTCCACACATCACTTGAGGTTGAGGTTGAAGTAGTCTCCGAAGAGTCCTTGACAGGTACGCGACGTTTGACGAGCCGAGCGTTCCTGACTTTCGTTGGAGTCGATGAGAGGGGCTGCCCCACTCCGATTCCACCCCTGCTCGTTGAATCGGTCGATGACACTCACCGTGCCGAGATGGCGCGCGCGCGTCGAGCCCAACGCCTCGAAGCTCGAGGACGGTTGGCCTCTGATAACTTTTCCCTGTAGGAACTGTTGCCCCCTAAGAAATATCTTGGAGGCGAACGACGCTCTCTTCTAAATCGATCGCTACCCGGTACCGGCTAAGAAAATTGTGCCCAATAGTGCCACCCACTTGGAAGCCAAGGAGGGCGCTAGGCGCCTGCAAGTTGAGAACGACGACCGGGTAGTTCGGAAATGCGATCGTATTGAACATCAGGTCGATACCCGGTAATAGAAACGCATCCGGATCCCATCCTGACGACCCGAATACCCGAAGCGGAAGATGTCTTACGACTGGCCGGCGACTCAGCATGCTAGCAGTCTGCGAGCTAATCGAGATCACCTCACCACCCGTATCCACAACGAAACTCGCGTCTTGATCGTTAACGGTTCCTCGCACAGTCACTAGCCGATGCTGACGCAACGGCAACACAACGTCTGCAGGATCCCGCGGAATCTTTCGACCGATCGTCAGCTGAGAGCGTTCATAGTCAACCGTGAGTGAGAGCCTAGCAGCCAGGGGCGAGAAACTCTCGACTTCGCGCTTGGGAATCCCGGTTAAAGGCGGGTTCTTAATGAGGGTTGGCACGTTGTCCATCTTAAGCGAACCAATCTCAATCGAATCGATCCAGCCGAGCTGTAGCCCGCGGAGGCCAACTTCTCCAACACCCGCACTCAAGGTGTACACGATCGGCCGGACGTTGGACGCTCTAGCCACTTCACGTGAGACCACCGTCTGCTCAGCACCAGTGTCAACCACGAAGTCAATCTCACGATGTCCGTTCACACTCGCCTTGACTATAATCTTGTCCTGGACAAGCCTGAACGGCACTGTGTGAAGTTGCTCAGCAACGTCAGGTTCCATATCAAACGGAACCCGACGCCCCAAAGAACGTAGAAAGCGAATCTGGGCACGAGACCAAGCCGCTCGCTGACTCTGGTCCTTGTGCGGAAGTAAATTGACGTAGTTGCCAAACGCAACAGCCGCTTCCTCATAGCGATGCATCCGCTTATAGATGGTGCCGACTGTGTGGTGGAACTCTCCGTCACGGGGCGACAGGGCTAAAGCTTTCTGCGCTGCCTCAAGCGCAGCATCATTATTGTTTAGGCTCATCAACGACTTACCAAGTCCATGATGGCCGCGTGCAACGGTAGGGTCCCTTGCGAGAACATCGAGAAAGAGCTGTTCGGCTTCGTCAAACAGACCAGCTGCCCATAAAGTATCGCCATACATCACAATTGCCGCTGGGTCGTCAGGCGCCTCTGCAAGGGCTGCGTCGGCCTCCACCCGCGCGTCAGCAAATCGGGCCAAGCGCAACATCGAGAGCACCGACCCACGGCGCGCTCGAAAAAGCTGTGATGCCGTCGCGCCCTCCTTTGCTCGTGTGAATGCCTCAAGCGCTTCAGGAAAACGTTCTTCTGCAATGAGCAAATCAGCTAACTGAAGTTGGATAGCGCTATAGGTTGGGTCTGCGCTCCGGCTGGTAACAACCGAAAGCGCTACCAGAGCAGCGGTGACCGCGACAAGTGGACGAAGACCGATGTGCATGAACCCTCCGAAATGCCTGGGGGATCACTGGCAACTGCTTGAAGCAACTAAAGCACAGTCAGATGAATCAACGCGTATCAGCAACCTAAAGATAAAAAGTGTAAAACAGAGACCACTCTTAGGCCCGGATGGCTACTCGAGTCAGCGCGTGTAATGCTCAATAGGTACGCCGTCGTACATCTCATTGACCCGAAGGATCTGCGTGTCTCGGCTATAAGTCCCGAGCTCATAATCCTCACTCATGATCAAAGCCTTGAATGGTTTCGTAGGGCAGACCTCCGAGCACAAACCGCAAAAACTACAGCGTGACAGATTAAAATTAAAGTAATCCAAAATCTTAATTTTTTGCCCAGGTTCGCGATGGCCACCAAGCGAAATCAAATCGTCAGGACACACCTTGGCACACTGATCGCAAACGATGCACGTCTGCGCACCAGTCTCAGGCTCAACCTGAAGCCGTAACACACCACGGAATCTAGCCGCAACGGGACGCCTCTCAGCTGGATACTGGAACGTAAAAGCAGGCTGAGGAGTATACTTAAGCGTCACCAAAAGCCCCTTCACTAGATCGATCAAGAAAACCGTCCGGAAAAAATTTTTCAGCCTTTGCACAACACTTACCCTCGGTCACCCACAAGCACAGGTTCGGTCTCCCCGACCTTGATAACCCTTGGCCGGCGGAGCACGGTGTTTTCCTTGCGGATCTTGTCTTGCAACCGCATTAACCCGTACAGCAACGCCTCGGGACGCGGCGGACATCCTGAAATGTAAACGTCGACCGGGACGATCTTATCAACACCCTGCAGCACACTATACGTCGGAAATGGACCACCGGCGTTTGAGCAACTGCCCATGGAAATGACCCATTTGGGCTCCGGCATCTGATCGTATAGCCGACGCAGCACCGGCGCCATCTTCTTCGTCACGGTTCCTGCCACGATCATGAGGTCCGACTGGCGCGGCGAAGCCCGAAAGACCTCCGCTCCAAACCGAGAGATGTCAAACCGGGACGCTGATGTCGCCATCATCTCGATCGCGCAGCAGGCCAAACCGAAACCCATCGGCCAAAGCGAGGACTGCCTCGCCCAGTTCAGAACTTTATCTACGTTGGTTGTAATGATGTTGTCGTCGAATCGCTGATCGATCAGCCCCATCAAGATCTCCCGCTTCGCCGCTGCACCTGCCAATTCGCTACCATCGTGAACAGCATCTAAATCCCCAAACTACTTTCCCTCATACCATCCTGCATTAACATCGATGTAATTGGCCCATTGCTCAGGCACCTCATCGTTTTCAAAGATCGCCTCAACTGGACAGGCCGGCACACAGGCCCCACAGTCAATACACTCGTCCGGATGGATGTAGAGCATAGTCTCCGTCTCGAACTCGGGTTCGTCTTTACGTGGGTGGATACAATCGACCGGACAGACGTCAACACACGCCGTGTCTTTCGTGCCGATGCAGGGTTCGCAGATGGTATAGGCCATGACATCCTCCGTAAATTGACCAACTAATCGTACCGGACTCCTTGCTGAATTTCAACTACCCCATACCTATCGGCCAGAAGAAGAGTTCGGACTAGACCTGATTTCGATCTTAAGCTGTAGCACTAAATGAGATCCTCTGGCTAAGTTACTGGGTTACTTGCCAGTGAATTTAGGTTTCCGCTTCTCCAGAAATGCGGTTGTCCCCTCCTGTTTGTCATCCGACTGATAGCAAAGCGCCTGCGCGAGCGTCTCAATGAGCAGCCCAGAATCGAGATCGACGCGCGCGGACGAATTAATGACCAACTTCGCTAGTCGTGCCGCTAAGGGCCCATGACGGAGCACGCGACCAGCAAGATCCCTGGCCGTAGCATCAAGTTTGTCTGCTGGAACGACGGCGCTCACAAGTCCAATTGAAAGTGCCTGCCCGGCATCAATAATCTCTCCAGTCAGAATCAGATGTTTTGCACGTCCTAGACCAACGACTCTTGGTAGACGCTGAGTCGCTCCAGCACCTGGAATAATTCCCAATCCTAACTCAGGCTGACCAAACATCGCTCCCTTTGAGGCTATCCGCAAATCACAGGCCAGGGCCAGCTCACACCCACCCCCGAGTGCGTATCCATTCACAGCAGCAATCGTTGGTCGCGGGAAACGCTCAACAGAAGAAAAAAAAGACGAATTGATCGCTGCCAAGCCTTCATCACGAGTCCGAGTTCGAAGATCGTTGATATCAGCACCAGAAACGAAAGCTTGGTCACCAGCACCGGTTAGAATTAACGCGCCGACAGTGTTGTCGGCTGCCAAATCTGCCAGCGCCGCCTCCCCTTCGCGCACAGTTTCGAGGTTTAGAGCATTTCGCACCTCAGGACGATCAAAAGTCAACTCCGCTACACCGTCGCTCACTGATACGCGAATATTCTTGTATGTCATAAATCAGTACTCGTAGACGCCCTTTCCCACCTTTTTGCCAAGCCGACCGGCCTGAACATACTCAACAAGTAGGGGGCACGGACGATACTTCTCGCCGAGTTTGGCGTGCAGAAATTCCAGCACACTTAGCCGAGTATCAAGCCCTACAAGATCGACCAATTCGAAGGGGCCCATTGGGTGATTCAATCCCAGTTTGAGCGCTTTGTCGATGTCACGTGCCGAAGAGATCCCTTGCTGCAACATGTAGAAAGCCTCATTGCCAATCATCGCGTTAACACGACTGGTCACAAATCCCGGCGACTCTTTAATCCGCACGGTCTCCTTACCCATCTGTTTAGCGACTTCCTCAATTACGTCCATCGTTTCTGGTGCCGTTTCCAGGGCACAAACGACCTCAACAAGTTTCATCTTGTGGACCGGATTGAAGAAGTGCATCCCCGCCACCCGCTGCGGACGTGTGAGGGCACTGGAGATTTCCGTAATACTTAGTGCCGACGTATTCGATGCCACGATGGCGTCAGCCGAAGCATGGCACTCAATCTCCTGGAAGACCGATAACTTCAAGTCCATCTTCTCCGGGACAGCCTCAATAACCATCTCAATACCACTAAGGGCAGCCGAAAGGTCGGTAACAAACTCGAGGCGAGCACGGGCGGACTCAAAGTCATTCGACCCTACCTTGCCAAGCTCGACCGCCTTGGCCCCGATGGCATTAATCAGCGATCGGGAGCGCTCAAGCACCTCCTCTGAAACATCATATAGTCGGGTATCGAACCCACCCATTGCCGCCCCGTATGCAATACCGTGCCCCATCGTTCCGGCACCGAGCACTGCAATGGAACGGATCATGAAACACTCGCTCCCGTTGTAACACCTTTAGCAACAATCTCATCAATCGCACCCATAGCTAGGTCAATCTCAGCTTCAGTATTATAGAAGTGAGGCGCGATCCGAATTCCCGCTCCGGGTCGGTAGTCAATGATTACCTCACGACGGAGCAGTTGAGCAGCCACTTCCTTGGCATTCGGCATGTCGATCGTCACTGTGCCACCACGCTCGGCATCTTGGCGTGGCGTACAGACGGCGTAACCACGCTCGAGCGCTGACTCGATAATTCGGCTGGTTAAACGCAAAGATTTAGCGCGAATCGCCTGGACTCCAATCTCGGCAACAATGCGATAGCCTTCGCGAGCGGCATAAAGGGCCGGTACGTTTGGCGTACCGCTCTGGAAACGCTCGGGGCCCTCAGCGTAGCGTAACCGGCCAATTTCGAATTCGAACGGCGCAGCGTGGGCTGCCCACCCAACTTGAGTTGGCTCCAACTCCGACGCTAGATCGGGCCGCACGTAGAGATATGCAGCACCAGGACCACCACAAAGCCACTTCACGGATCCACCAACGGCAAAGTCCACCGCCAGGTTAGGCAGATCGATAGGAAGTGCGCCAGTCGCTTGATAGCAGTCCAGTACAACACGAGCACCTACAGAGTGGGCACGGACCACGATGGCCTCAATGTCAACAATGCAAGCGCTCTTAAATAGAACCAGTGAAATCGGCACAAGACATGTACAGCTGTCGATCGCGTTAAGAAACCGTTCCAGGTCAAGCTGGGCAGGATCATCGCTCGGAACATATACAATCTCCGCACCCTGTAGCCGCATTCCTTCGTAGAGATACATGTTTGAAGGAAAATCTAGCTCACTCATCACGATCTTCTTACGAGGTCCATCGAACTGATGGCAGGAGGCCACGACAGCTTGCGCTACCGTCACGTTCTGATGCATCGACAACGAACGATGTGGCACGCCGAGTAACGGTGAGAGCAAGTCAGCAGTGTCTACCCCGAGAGTCCACCACCCTTCAGTCCACGCCCGAACACCTCGCTCACCCCACCTTGCCGCATAAGCCGCAAGGTTGTCTGCTGAACCTCGAGGCATGGCACCCAAAGAGTGACTCACCAGGTAGGTGCAGCGCTTGAGAATCGGAAACTCAGCGCGCCAACTCAGCAAGGAATCCATATCAGGTGAACTAGGCCATAAAAACAGCAACTTAGCTGAACCACAGCACGAAAGGCTCTATGCTAGCGTATAGGATCCCCTCGAACCGTCAGCTACGACTCGGTCCGAACGTACTCGAAGTTAAGCGGCTTCCGGTTGATACCTCTACGAGGTGGAGCGATGTAATTGGCGAATACGCCAGGCTCGTAGATCGGCTCAGCCATAATGCTCTTCAGATAATCCTTGTCGGCCTGAACCGGTAACCAGTCACCCCTACGCCGTTCCCACTCCTCTACCGACACTGAGTTGCCTTTCGGGTCAAAATAAAAACCCGTAAAAATCCCAATGTTTCGGCTGAACTTTTTGTCGGGTAGGTAGAGGCGGTCGGAAAGACCGTAATCCTCCAAAATTTTGTTCCAACGCTCAACGCCCCCGAGGCAATCGCGGACATACCAGTCGCGCAAAACCTCATTCATTGCGTTACGCATAGGAACCTCGTGTTGGGAAAGCCGCCCGTCTTCATAGACCTCCATGTCGTAGACTGCATCCGTCATGTGATGGTCCTCGTAAGTCTCTTCCCGAGCTCTTCCCTTTAGCCCGTTCGCAAAATACGAAGCTGCGTTACTGGACACCTCGCTACCGTGAAGATCAAGGCTCCGACTGAACCAGAAATTAAGATGCCTCTGGATCATTTCCAGGTCAATCCCGCCTTGTCGACGTACGTCTTCCGCTAGACCTTTAGATTCCTTCATTAGTTGACAGGTCCGTTCAAGAATACGGGAAATCCCAGTTTCACCAACGAACATATGATGAGCTTCCTCGGTGAGCATAAAACGTGTCGTCCGAGCCAGAGGATCAAGCGAGCTCTCCGACAGGGACATAAGCTGAGATTTGCCATCGCGATCAGTAAACATCGTGAACATAAAAAAATCTAGCCAGTCGTCAATCGGTTCATTGAAGGCCTCGAGAATGCGAGGCTTATCCTGATTCCCGCTCGTTCGTACAAGTAGCTCCTCCGCTTCGTCCCGCCCATCACGTCCAAAGTATGAGTGCAGGAGATAAACCATCGCCCATAAGTGACGCCCCTCCTCAACATTCACCTGAAACAGGTTACGCAAGTCGTAGAGACTCGGACACTTTGCTCCAAGCTGCCGCTGTTGCTCCACAGAAGCTGGCTCAGTGTCGCCCTGGGTAACGATGAGGCGTCGAAGTTGATTACGAAACTCTCCGGGGACTTCGTGCCACACCGGCTTCCCAAATGAGTCGCCAAATCCAATCGTCCGATTAGGAACAGGCTCGGCAAGGAATATTCCCCAGCGGTAGTCGGGCAACTTTACAAATTCAAAATGTGCCCAGCCGTCTGAATCCACACTAATCGCTGTCCGCAAATAAACCTGATGGTGGTTCTGGAACCCTTCTGGTCCCATGTCACGCCACCATTCAAGGTACTTCGGTTGCCAGTGTTCAAGCGCCCGTTGTAATCGCTTGTTGCCAGCTAAATCAACGTTGTTCGGAATACGTTCAGTCGAAATCATGCGTGCAAACCTCTAAACTGACTCCTATGATATACCTAAGGAGAACGACGGTTTTACGTTCGTCGCCAATCGAACTCTGGTCTACCTTCGACGCCGTATGTTTTTAACGCGCCCCGCTCACCCACGGCGTTGGGGCGCTGGAAAATCCAGTTCTGCCACGCTGATAAGCGACCAAAGATCTTCGTTTCAAGCGTTTCCGGACCAGCAAATCGTAGGTTCGCCTCCAGACCTGTCAAAGCGTCAGGTGACAGCGAGGCCCGCCCTTCGAGCATCAAGCGCACCTCATCATCCCAATCCAATTCATCCGGCGTGAATGAAACAAGCCCAGTCCGGAGTGCTACATGTGGCTCAATCGCTTCGCCGATGGCGAGCAGCTTCTCGACTTTGTCCGGCTCCCCAAGGAACCTAGTCTGTAAACGGGTTAAGCCCGTACTCATCGGTAGCGTGCCACCATTTAGGACCGACACTCCAATCGCAGTCGGGCGATCAGGATCGTCGAGCATGAACGATTGATCAGCCGCTAACGCCAACTCAAGAAGAGTGCCAGCAAAGCATGAACCCGGCTCAATTAGCGCAACGAGACTCTTAGCAGTTAAATCCAGCCGCTTTATGGTGCGTTTCATGAAATGCAGAATCTCTCGTACTAGCCAGTGATCACGATTGGTGGCGAGTGTCCGGTCGATAGCCAACACAGACTCTCGATCACCCACGGTCTTCAAGACAATAACCCCGATCTCTGGTTCATTAAGGCGTAAATGCAACAGCGCCGCATCCAACTCTCGGAACGCACGCAATGGCCAGTACTGATCGCCGAGAGCTAGCATGGCCCGCGCATCACTTGGCTGTGGTCCGTCTGGCCCCCGTACCGTCAGGTCAACAGTTCGTTTCATGCGGTTCATCTCGACCGTAACCGTGGAGTACTCAAAACGATCCTCCGACCGCGTTAATTCCAGTGGTCCCAACGTAACACCAGGGCCTGAGGACGGACGATCCGATGAAGCCGCAAGGTCAGCCGCTCGTTGGGACACCGCCTCATCAAATCGAGACCGCGCATAAACGGCATCGACGAAACGCCACTCAACGGCGCGTTTCCCACGTACACCCTCAACCAAGGTACTAAAGAAATCAGCGACGTCACGCCGCACCTTCCGTTTATCGACAAGTCGCGTAAGGCCACCCGTTCCAGGCAACACGCCCAACAACGGCGCTTCGGGTAAACTCACTGCAGAGTTCCCATCATCAACTAGGACAATTTCGTCACAGGCCAAAGCGAGTTCATAGCCACCACCCGCACAAATTCCGTTAATAGCGGCAAGGAACTTCAGCCCAGAACACTGACTCGCGTCCTCAATCGCCAACCGCGTCTCGTTCGTGAACTTACAGAAATTAACCTTGAAACCGTGTGACGAGCTACCTAACATGAAAATGTTGGCGCCTGCGCAGAAAATCCGCTCCTTCAGGCTGGTCACGACGACTGCATGCACTTCAGGATGCTCAAACCGAATTCGTTGAATCGCATCAGCCAGTTCAATATCTACGCTGAGGTCGTACGAATTCAGCTTCAGTTTGTAATCGGTTGATAGACCACCGTCCTCCTGGACATCCATCGACAGTGTGGCTATCGGCCCGTCAAACGTAAGCTTCCAGTGACGATACCTATCTGGGTGTGTATCAAACTGAACCCCTTGTTCTGAAGCATTAGGTGCCATTAACCATTCATTATGATGACCGTAATAGTAGGCGTCAAACGTGAGCGACTGACACGGTATAATGCGCGACGCTAGAAGAGTAAAAAACCTATGCCTCGACTTCAGGATTTCAAGACACCGTTGGTCTTTAAATTCGACGACCTGTCACCCACAGCAGCGCTCGACGCACCCGACGATGCCCAAGATTTTCGCGTTGAGGTGCGCGCCCTCGAAGGAATGCAAAAGGAGGCGACTGTCCGCCAATCGGAGCGACCTGGTCAAGCATGGCGGATGGTCTCTGACGAGGGGCCGTATCTGAACGGGACGGATCTGGCGCCTTTCCCACTGGCATTCTTCGCAGCGGGACTGCACTTCTGCTATATGACTCAGCTGGTGCGACTCTGCCGTGACCGTGGCATCGCGTTACGTGGACTCAGGTCTGGGCAGGATACCCGTTACACAATGACGGGTTCTGCACTGAAGGGTGACATGACCGGCGCAGGCATCCCAGTCGATCTTGACATTGCAATCGATGCTGAACTCTCTCTGGAAGCTGCGGGCAAGTTGATCACCAGAGCATTGGCCGAATCCCCCGGACACGCAGTGATGCGCGATCTCTTTAGAAACACATTCGCACTCCAGCTGAATGGGTCCACGGTGAAACTCGTAGATCAGGAGCATTCCCCAAACGCCCTCTTTCCTGACCCAGTGAGAGGCTTCGAGTCCATCCGACCCACACCTGCGGGCCATTTCCATCCCGACATCATCACCAAAACCGAAACGGTCGAAGTGCAGCACGGTGTGACTGGCGGTGCAGGGTCGAGCTTGAAGTCAGAACAAAAGCGAACGCTGCACGTCCGCTCAGACGCCTACCTCCTTGACAAAGGTCTTTTGCAAACGGATATCCGCCTGTTTCAACCGCTCGGCAGCAGCTTCCGGTTTCTGTCAGATACTGGCACGGGTGACACCGCACCACCTCCTTTGGCGTATCTGTCAGCCGGTATCGGCTTTTGTTATATGACACAACTCGGCCGTTACGCACACATCACCAAGCAGAAATTGGAGTCAATGCGTATCGTTCAGACCAATGGGTACAAACAATCTGGCGCCGCTGGTCCTAATGCAGTAGCCACTGCCGTAGATACACACGTGTATATCAATGCCGACGAATCTGAGGACGTCGCACGAAAGTCAGTAAAAATGGGTGAACAGACCTGTTTCCTTCACGCCTCGATGCGTGAAGCTTACCCGACTGTCTTACGGGCAACACTCAACGGTAAACCTCTGCCCGTCCCTGCTGCCTGATAAAACTTTGTAATGAGCCTAGTGCACAGAGCCAACCTGGAATCGGCACCGCCCGAGCAAACGCGAACGCGGCAGCTTGAACAGTTTAACTTGCTTCTGTCTGAAATCTTGCCTCACAATCGCTTCTACGCATCAAAGTTTAAGTCGTTGTCAGCGCCGATCGACTGGCAGGGATTCGCTCAATTACCGTTTACGACGAAATCAGAACTCGTCGAAGATCAATCAGCTTTTCCACCACTCGGTACGATTGCGACCTATCCACGTGAACGTTACCTGACCTACCATCAGACTTCTGGTACGACTGGTCGACCACTGGTAGTGCTCGACACCCCTGAGAGCTGGGACTGGTGGACGGAGTGCTGGCAATATATTTACCGAGCTGCTGGCGTGACAGACCGGGACCGATTATTCATGGCCTTTTCCTTTGGACCCTTCATTGGATTCTGGGCAGCGCATGCCGCTGCACTCAAACTCGGGGCCTTGGGTATCCCTGGCGGTGGGCTCGATTCAAAGGCACGACTTCACCTAATGGCGAGTGCCGAAGCCACAGTGCTCTTGAGCACTCCGACCTACGCATTACGCCTGGCTGAAGTAGCGCGTCAGGAAAACATCAACCTGTCAAAGCTAGGAGTACACACAACTATCCACGCGGGCGAGCCGGGCGCCTCACTGCCGTCAGTACGCGGCCGGATCCAGCGGGCGTGGGGTGCAAAGTGTTTCGATCACGCCGGCGCGACCGAGGTCGGCGCCTATGGATACACCTGCGACACCCAGACAGGACTACACGTGATCGAATCGGAATTTATTGCTGAAGTGCTTGACCCTCGGTCTGGGCAGACCGCGTCGGAAGGTGGTATCGGGGAACTGGTGCTCACAAACCTAGGTCGCGTTGGATGGCCGGTGATCCGCTACCGGACAGGCGACCTTGTGCGAATGGGTGGGCACGGTTGTCCGTGCGGTCGTACATTTCAGACGTTACCAGGCGGCCTGATCGGTAGGGCGGACGACCTCTTGGTGGTGCGTGGTATCAATATCTATCCATCATCGATTGAAGCGATCATTAGAGAGTTTGAGGTGGACGAGTTCCGGATCGTGAGAACACGCCAGCAAGAAATGGATGAACTAATCATCGAGGTCGAAGCCTCAAGCGAGGTAGCCAACGCGCTTGCAGACGCCTTCTCACAGCGCCTCGCGGTCAGGATTGAGACTCGCACGGTGGCACCCGCTTCGTTACCGAGATTCGAACTCAAGGCTAATCGGGTCGTCGATAAAAGGCGTGATGTCTAGAGGCTGATCCTTCGTATTGGGAGACTACCAGACCCTGGTCTCACCTGGTTGAAATTCCAAGAGTTCAATTCCTGGTGTAAGTAGCGCTCTAAGCTCACTTGGTGTGCCGACCAGTACGGGAAAAGTGCCGTAGTGCATCGGCACCACCTTTTGAACGCCAAGGAGGTCAGCCGCCAGGGCGGCGCCCTGCGGTCCCATAGTGAAATGGTCCCCAATCGGAAGAAACGCGATTTCCGGAGCATGAAGCTGCTTGATTAGCGCCATGTCGCTGAATACATCCGTGTCTCCTGCAAAGTAGAGACTCCGGCCATCTTCAAGTCTGATGACATAACCTGCAGGGTCGCCAACAAAAATCATCCGTCCATCAACCTCAAATCCACTACTGTGCACTGCTTGCACCATCGTCACACCAATACCGGCGATGTTAATCGTGCCTCCCTTATTGATGCCATGAACGGACTGCAATCCCTTCTCCTCAAATAATTTCGCGAACTCCAAGATTGCAATCACCGGTGCTCCAGTTGTGCGTGCAACCGAGAATACATCGCCGACATGATCCGGATGACCGTGCGTGATAAGAATCAAATCGGCTTCGGTGATTTTCTTGTGCTCATCTGGGCACTTTGGGTTCCCTTCGAGCCATGGGTCGAGCACGATGCGCTTTCCACCAGGAGAGGTAATTACGAAAGTACTGTGTCCGAGCCATTGAACCGAGAGCTTACTGTTTGAATTCACGTGATACGACTCCTAGTGAATTACGACTGTCGGTGGTTTGCCAATTTGTCAATCCGTCGATAGATTCTACCCATATTCATCTTTGCGCAGAGGTCAAAAAAGCTTGCCTGAGGACCAACCCATCGAACCTGTTCGACGGAATCAAAAACTGGTGCATCTTCCCGCAAGGTTGCAAGGTCTCTGAACTTCAGGGCAACCTCACGTTGTTCAACCAGCGTTTGCGCTAACTTCTTAGCGCCTCGCACCATCACAACCCAAGAATCGGATTTCTCGGGAATTTGCTCCAAATGTCCATAATGGCCCAAGACAGTACTCGCTGACTTGTGCCCCCACCCGGGGAGGCCGGGAAAACCATCAGCTGAATCCCCCATCAGGGCCAAATAGTCAGGAATTGAGCTCGGTGAAACACCGAATTTTTCACGTACCCCTTTGGCATCGCGCAATTGACCAGCGCGACGATCGAACTGTAGGACACGGTTATCAACGACACACTGAGCAAGGTCTTTGTCAGGGGTACAGATAAACACTTGTTCCACTGCCTCGTCAGCTGCCGCTTTCACCGCAGCCGACGCCAGCCCGTCATCCGCCTCAAACTCCTCCATCGGCCAGACTGCCACTCCCATCGAAGATAGCGCCTCCTCTAAAGGATGGAACTGCTTGTGAAGAACTGGGTCAATCCCCTCACCCGTCTTGTAGCCTGGCCAGAGCCCGTTACGAAACGATTCAATGACGTGATCCGTTGCAACCCCAATGTGGGTAACACCGTCTTCTAGCATCGCCACGACCGAACCGAGCACACCACGCACAGCGCCGATTTCATTACCATCGGTATCTGATGATGCAGGCACCGCATAGAAGTGCCTAAATAACTCATATGTGCCATCGATGAGAAAGACGTTCACCCGGCACACTCTAGAGTCTTACCAGGGAAACCTCAAGTATCGGAGACACCGTTCCTCTTCGTAGGGCTCACCGAGACCAACTAACAAGGCCTAAACTGCCTAATTGGCGATAACATATGAAAATATGACTTCGAGTGTACCGTTGCTACGCGGGCGGCCGATGCGCGGAGTTTCACCACCCCGCGAGCCGAAACCACCCTGGCTGAAGGTCAGAGCCCCTGGCTCGGCGGGTTATCGGCGACTCAATCAACTCGTCCAGTCCTTGAATCTGCACACGGTCTGCGCAGAGGCAAATTGTCCAAACATTGGCGAGTGCTGGGATCAGGGCACCGCAACCTTCATGATTTTGGGTGACGTCTGCACCCGTTCATGCGGCTACTGCAACGTCGTGCATGGTCGGCCACAAGCGCTGGACCCCAATGAACCCAACCGCGTGGGACGTGCTGTCGCGTCGCTTAGACTCGACCATGTTGTCATTACGTCGGTTGACCGTGACGACCTGCCGGACGGCGGGGCTTCAGCATTCGCTGCAACCGTTCGCGCGATACGGAGTGCCAGACCAGAGTGTCGCATCGAACTTTTGATTCCCGATCTTAAAGGCCAGAATCTTGCACTAAAGACGGTCCTTGCAGAGAAACCCGACGTGTTAAATCACAACATCGAGACCGTGCGCCGGCTATACCGCTCCGTCCGACCGGCTGGGCGATACGACCTTGCCCTCGATCTACTCGCACGCGCTGCACACTTTACCCCCACAATCCCTACCAAATCTGGTTTGATGGTCGGCCTCGGCGAAACAATAGACGAGGTTATCGAAACGATGGCCGATCTACGAAAACACGGTTGCCGCATACTTACCGTGGGTCAGTATCTTCAACCTTCTCCAGCGAATGTGCCCTTAGCGCGTTACTACGAACCGAAGGAGTTTTCGGAGATTAAGCGTGTGGCCTGTGGCCTCGGCTTCCATCACGTCGAATCAGGACCACTGGTAAGAAGCTCCTATCATGCCCAAGAACAGGCCGGTGCGGCCACGCGCGCGGCGCAATAAGTTGACGCCGACATCCCTCTCAACCATCCGTGAGACGATCATATGCTGTGACCTTTGCCCTCGCCTACGGACTCACTGCGCCCGCGTCGCTCAAGAGAAGAAGCTCGCGTATCGCACAGAAGACTACTGGGGCAAACCAGTACCGGGCTTCGGGAATCGCCGTGCCAGCTTACTAGTAGTTGGTTTAGCACCTGCAGCACATGGCGCCAACCGAACTGGCCGTGTGTTTACAGGTGATGGCTCCGGCGATTTTCTTATGCGTGCTATGCACTCAGCCGGTTTCGCAATTATTCCGACTGCACGCCACACCAGAGATGGCCTGAAGCTCTTCGATGCCTACATCACCGCCGCTGTACGGTGCGCACCGCCGGCTAACAAACCAACCCTTCAGGAGATTGAAAACTGTCAGCCACACCTCGAGGCTGAGCTTGCAGCGCTGTCGAGCCTCAAGATCGTTGTTGCACTCGGTCGGATTGCTTTCGATACCTACTGGCGCGTCATGCGTAGCTGGGGAATACGCCCGTCACCTAAGCCGGCGTTCAAACACGGGCTCTTACATACACCAGACGACGGCCCTACCCTAATTGCTTCGTATCATCCTAGCCGTCAGAACACCAATACCAGAAGGCTCACACCGCCAATGCTCGCAAGTATTTTCAGAACGGCGAGGAGGTTGATCGCATCCGCCGCAAGTAAGTAGAACGCTCGAGCTGCATGTTAGAATCGAGAAGCTGAGTGCCGCGAGTGGTAAGGAAACCTGGCCATGCTGCCGTCGTCGATCCCGCTTTTCCCACTTCCCAATGTTGTGCTATTTCCAAATGTATTTCTGCCACTTCACATCTTTGAGTTACGATTCCGAGAGATGGTAACCGATGCGCTACAGAGTGATCGGATCATCGGAATGGCACTACTTCGTCCCGGGTGGGAAGAGGATTATGAGGGTCGACCCCCAGTCTATTCAGTCGGATGCGCTGGTTTAATCACCAATTTCGAGCAACTGGAGAATGGTCGCTACAACATCGTCCTCCGTGGATTACAGAAGTTTCGGATCCTCGATGAGGACAATCAACGAAATTATCGCCTCGCTCATGTGGACGGAATCATTGAGCCACTCAACGACTCTATTCGTCAGGCAATTCGCCGCGACCGCGTACACCTAGAGACCCTCGTGACCAAGGGTCTGCATCAAGCTGGAACTGAAAGTCAGGTTCCGGCTTCTATCCCCGACGATGATCTCGTGAACGCGCTCGCACAGTATCTCGACCTAGAACCTGTTGAAAAGCAGGCGCTACTCGAGCGTGACGGTTTACTACACCGCTGCGAATCACTGATTCAATTGCTGGAAATGAAGCTAATGCTGGGACACCACGACGGCCACCATGGCGAGATACAGTAAGCGTGTACTCCTTCAGAATTTTTTCTCGCTGTAGAACCACACGTGGGAGATGAAAACCTTCTGGAAATACTCGGCCGAGACCCCCTAGACTTCAACAGTAGCAAGTCGCTCGCGGATTGCATCGATAACCACTTGGCCATGAAACCGGCCGTTCTCAATGAAAATTCGACCGCTGTGCACACCCGTAAGCGCCGTACCGGCGATGTAAAAACCAGACACGTTAGACTCGAAGGTCGATTCGTTGTGCTCTGGAACACATGTTTCCGGATCGAGACGCACACCAGCTTGGCTCATCAGAGTTGAATCAGTTTGGTAACCAGTCATGAGGAAAACATGGTCGGCCGGTAGAGTCGCTCGCTGTCCACGACACTCGACGACAACCTCCTTGGGCCGAATTTCCACTACTTGGGTCTCAAAACGAGCAGGGATGGACCCTTCGGCAATCCGGTTCTCAATGTCCGGTCGCACCCAGTATTTAATTGATTCCCCAAGTTCGGCCCTCCGGTGCACCAAGGTCACATGGACACCAGCACGGTAGAGTTCGAGAGCAGTTTCAGCAGCCGAATTCTTTCCACCCACTACAACTACGTGTTTTCGATAATAGCGATGTGGCTGGTCATAATAGTGCAAGACATGCGGCAATTGCTCGCCTGGAATACGAAGTAAATTCGGATGGTCGTAGCAACCAATAGCCAAGACAATCGTACGACCCTCCAAGTCCCGGGTTCTACCATCTCCGGACCGGGTTTTGACCAAAAAGGTTTCCGTTCGACCGGTCTGTGGCGGCTGAATCGCTGTCACGGTCTCTCCCAGTTCAACCGCAAGTTCATAGGTATCGGCGACACGACGATAGTAACGAAGTGATTCCAGCCGAGTTGGTTTTTCGTACGGGGTTACGAAGGGTAATCCGCCAATCTCGAGCAGTTCCGGTGTGGTAAAGAACACCATGTGAGTTGGAAAGTGATAGAGCGAGTTTACTAACATACCCTTCTCAAGCACGGTGTAATCAAGGCCGTATTTTTTAGCTGCAATCGCAGCGGCAAGCCCAGCCGGACCAGCACCGATAATAATTACGTCACGTGGCGACATCCGTAGTTGTTCTCCTTCATCCGCTCCGAGAACCAGAGCCATAAAACCCTCGTGGCCTCGGTAGCATCGTTCGATTAATCAAAAAGACGTCAGTCGATTGGGCGACCGACCTGGACGTTACTGATAATTGCAATGGGGCGTCCAGGTGACCGAAACGTATCCTGACCGTCAATCCGAATCACCTCAAGTACCTCTCCGAGAATGCTGACCTCGGTCACCCCGGATGGAATAGTGACTGACACACTTTCGAGCCCGACCGGTGCAACGGCCTTGACCCCACCTGGCCCTGCCCCACCATCAACCCGGTCAACAAGGTCATCGGCGTCGCGAAATTCACTCTGCACGGCAGCTCGAGCCAGCAGAGTGTTATCTAACATAAGAATACCGATAGTCGCTGTATACCTTGCGAAGGCTCGACCGGCTTGAATCTGACCCTCAGAGTAGGTGTGGCGGTTAGATAGTTCGAAGGTCAGCGTCGTCTCACCGCGGTCGGGCGGAATGGTAACGATTATGCCACCAGCAGGTTCCCGTCCCGTTAGCACATCGCAAAAACTACGACCCGTGTTGATTCCGTGACCCAAGAACGAAGGGCAGGCATAATCCGCTGGCTCTGTCTGAGTCGACATGGCCACCAAGGAGGTCGCAGCGACGGTGATGAACAGCACCGCCCAACGCTTGTTACCGGTTTGACAATCAGCACGCTCAGACTTCCTCCGTGACACAGGACACTCCTTGATCGATCGTCGCACTCCACGACGTCGAGTTGCCGCGATGACGAATAAGCTCCAAGAATTCCATCCGGGTCCGTGCATCATCGCGCAACACCCCGAGCATTGCACTCGTCACCGCTATGGAATTCTGTTTCTGGACCCCCCGCATCGACATACAGAGATGGGTAGCCTCAAGAACGACAGCCACGCCTAGCGGCTTGAGTGTTGCACGAATGGTATCAGCGATCTGATTAGTCAATCGCTCCTGGACTTGCAACCGTCGGCTAAACACTTCGACGAGTCGGGGTATCTTACTAAGGCCGATAACCTTGTCACGCGGAACATAGGCCACGTGACACTTCCCGAAAAACGGGAGCAGGTGATGCTCGCACAGCGAATAGAAATCAATGTCCTTCACAATTACCATCTCGCTATAGTCAACATCAAAAAGCGCACCGTTAAGCACAGTCTTCACGTCGGACTCATAGCCAGACGTCAAGAACTTCAGTGACCGCTCAACCCTTTCCGGTGTGCGCGTCAGCCCGTCACGCATCGGGTCCTCACCTAGCTCAGCCAGTATCGCTCGTACGAGGTTACGCATTCACTTATTTTAGTTGATTCAAGGTTAGGTTTGGTCCCGCTCCAACGCCATAGCCATGCCCATACCACCGCTGACGCATAACGTGGCAAGGCCTCGGGTTGCGTTGCGCCGTTTAAGTTCGTGAAGGAGCGTCACAACGATCCGCGCACCTGTACAGCCGATCGGATGGCCGAGTGCAATCGCGCCACCGTTAACGTTGAGCCGATCGCGGGCAATCGGCATGTCACGTAATACCGCGAGCACCTGTGCCGCGAACGCTTCGTTCAGCTCCACAAGGTCATAGTCGTCGACGGATTGCTGCAATCGCCCAAATAGCTTCTGCATCGCCGGCACCGGTCCAATACCCATGATTTTCGGGTCGACACCTGCGCTTGCCCACCCGGCGATCCGTGCAAGTGGCCGGCAGCCGAGCAACTTCGCGTGCGACGCACTGACCAATACCAGCGCTGCACCGCCATCGGTGATTCCAGACGCCGAGCCAGCAGTAATGATGCCCTGGTGACCCTCAACTTCGAAGACTGGCTCAAGTTTTCGTAGCGATTCGAGAGTCACACCAGTTCGCGGATGTTCATCGCGAGTCACCAACGTTACGTTGCTCTTTCGATCTGTTACCTCGACCGGTACAATCTCAGCGTCGAAATACCCTGCGGCTATCGCAGCCTCGGCCCGCTGCTGGCTCTCAAGCGCGTAAAGGTCAGAATCCTTACGCGAAATAGCATACTGACGGGCCAGCAACTCAACCGTCTCTCCCATCATCAATTCGGACAGTGGACAGCAGAAACCGTCACGGTACATGGCATCGACGAGTTCAACATTACCCATCCGGTGTCCCCACCGGGCGTTCTCGGCATCGATCAGATATGGCATCCGGCTCATTGATTCGATGCCACCGACCAGAACCACATCGGCCTCGCCCAGAGCGATCGCCTGGGCACCGCTGGCAATTGCCTGCAGGCCAGACGCACACGCCTTATTAACGGTTTGCGCGGGTACGGTGTGGGGCAAACCAGCACGGTGACCGACCTGCCGGGCCGGGTTCGGCCCTGACCCAGCCTGCCGCGCGTGGCCAAACCACACCTCGTCCACACTGGCAGCGTCAATCCCGGCCCGAATTAACGCTCCCTTAGCCGCCGTCGCACCCAGTTCGACCGGGTGAACCCTTCGTAGCCCTCCACCATACTTGCCGATTGGCGTCCTGGCGGCACCTACGATAACAACATCGTCCGCTTCCATAACTTTTGCATTTTAGCAGAACCCCAAGAAACAGCTTGGCCACTAGGTCAATAACATCTACAGCCATTGCCAAAACTCAGCGTGGGTGCCAAAATGGAATTTGCGTTAGACGATGCGCATAATTCTCATAGGCGGTGGCGAAGTCGGCTACACGCTCGCCAAGGCACTTGCCCCGAACCACGACCTGCACGTTATTGATCACAACCCAGCCGCTGCTGATCGGTTCCATTCTCTTGATGTGCGTTTTGTTCTCGGGAGCGGCACGAGTGCTGAGGTATTGGGTCTGGGAGACATCGAATCGAGCGACCTTGTTATCGCGTGCACGGGTCTTGATGAGGTCAATATTATCGCCTGTGCACTTGCCAAGAAGCTCGGCGCCACTAAGACAGTATGCTTTGTGTCGGGTGACGATTTTCTTGAGTCTGTCAGCGGTGGTTACAGTCTCCGCGAACACTTCGGGGTCGATCAGACTATCTGGCCTGAAGCCCAACTGGCGGATGCCATCCAACGGATCATCGCCGCACCGGGAGCGATCGACGCCGAGAGCTTTGCCGGCGGCCAGGTGCGCCTGCTCGAGTATCGCCTCGAGAGCGGTTCCCCTCTGACCGTTGCACCGATCGCTTCCCTACAGCTACCCCGTGGCGCCGTAGTGGTTGCTGCTAAACGCGGGGACACCATCACAATTCCGCACGGCGGGACGCATCTTAAACCAGGCGATAAGGTGATCGTGATGGGACGCAGAGACGCGATGTCCGCGATGGAAGCAAGAGTGGCGCCTGACGGTCGCAACCTCCGTGACGCACGTCGAGTCACAATCATCGGGGGCGGCGACGTCGGATTCAGGCTCGCGCAACTTCTCGATTCCCTTGATGACGTGAGTGTTCGAATGATTGAACGCGACCAGGCACGGGGAGAAATGCTAGCAGCGACCCTCACCAACGCTCTCATTTTGAGCGGTGACGGCACGGACCTCGAATTGTTGGAAATGGAGGAAATCGGGCGTAGTGATGTACTCGTGTCGGTCATCGACAATGATGAACGGAACCTTCTGGCGTCGCTCCTCGGACGACAACTCGGCGTGACCAAAATCATCACAAGAGTGAGCAAAATAGCTAACCTTCGGCTCTTCGAGCGGGTGGGCATTGATGTCGCTCTCTCGGCCAAAGGTGCGGCGGTAGAGTCGATCGTCCGTGAGGTTGAAGGAGGCAAAGCAAAGGTCCTCGCTGTGCTCGAAGAAGGCGAAGCTAAGATTTTCGAACTCGTCGTCCCGGACGACTATCCAGCAACCGCATTGCGCGACCTCGCCACACCCCCAGAATCAATTGTAGGCACGATTCTCAGGCACGGCGACGCAATAGTCCCTCACGGAAACGACCGGATTGAACCTGGTGATCGACTGCTAGTGTTCTGCACCGACGCATCGGCCGATCTGATGAGAACATTTTTCACGACGTCTTAACTGACGCGAGAATACCGAACGATGCGACTCGCCATCGTTTTTCACCTAACGGGCACTATCCTCAGGTTCTTAGGAGCGGCCTTCGTAGCGCCTCTCCTGATTGCGCTCTATTCAAGAGAATCGATGGATGCCATCACCTTCTTGGCCATGGGCGTAGTAGCCGTCGTGTTAGGCGAGGTGATGCGGCGCCAGATACGTCACCACGAGTGGACACTCAAACGCGTCGAGGCCCTCGCAGTCGTGGTTGTGACTTACCTGCTCGTCGCCATGATCGGTGCAGTGCCCTACACAATGAACGGAATGACTGCAGCGGATGCGATGTTCGAGTCGATGTCCGGCATAACCGCAACCGGTGCAACCACTCTCACGGATTTCGACTCCTTCGGTCGTGGCCTGATGTTCTGGCGGTCAATGTCTCAATGGCTCGGTGGCCTGGGTATCATCACACTGTTCATCGCAGTCCTCCCAAGACTCGCAATCGGTGGACGCCAGCTATTCTTCACCGAAACAACCACCACTCCGGGTAGCGGTGGCCTCAAACCGCATGTCCGCGAGACGGCTGCCATGCTCTGGCGCCTCTACGTCGGCCTGACATTAGCTGAGTTCGTTGCACTGATGCTTGCAGGCCTGTCTGCCTATGATGCGATCTGCCACGCCATGACGACAATCGCGGCGGGAGGCTTTTCGCCGAACCCCGAGTCAATCATGGGCTACAACAGTGCGGCGGTCGAATGGATTATCTGCGGGTTTATGTTTCTAGCGGGCACGAACTTCGTACTGCAGTACCAAGCATTGTTGCGGGGACAGCTGAAAGCCTCCATCGCTGACGACGAGTTTCGAGTCTACACCGGGATCGTCGCTATCGCGACTATCGCGCTCACGATTTTCCTCTTGCAAACTGACATGGCCACAGCCACGGCCGTCCGGTCCGGACTGTTCCAGAGCCTATCGATTCTTACGACTACCGGATACGCCAGTGCAGATTTTGCGTTATGGACTGAACAATCACGCATGGTTTTACTGGTACTAATGTTCATCGGCGGCTGTGCTGGCTCTGCAGCAGGTGGCCCAAAAATATGGCGACAGATATTGATCGCGCGCTATACCTTGCTCGAACTCAAGAGAACGTTGCACCCTCGTGCCCTGCTACCGGTCAAACTCGGTGGCAAGGTGGTACCTGAGGACGTGATGCGCGCTGTCCTAGTTTTCTTTCTGTTTTATCTTCTACTTTTCGCCGTCTGTGTCGGCGTGGTGGTCGCACTCGGTGCGGATATATTGACCGGCGTCACCGCGACCACAGGCACACTCGGAAACATCGGTCCTGGCTTTAGCCAAGTGGGTCCAATGGCGAACTACGCTGGATTACATACGGTGAGTAAAGTCGTGCTCACCGCAGCTATGTTGGTTGGTCGCCTCGAGGTGCTAACTGTGCTGGCATTGCTTCGACCAGAAGCCTGGCGGTCGCTCACCCTACGTGGTGACTAACTGTCACCGCGCTAGAACACCGCCAGGACTCACACTACAGGGAACCACGGAGGCCTACGGCGTCTGCTTCTTCGCGCATGAACGTAATAACATTCGTGATGTGATCGTCGAGCGGCAGACCAATCTCTTCCGCACCGAGTCTAAGGTCATCGCGACTAACTCCACGAGCAAACGCCTTGTCTTTCATTCGCTTCTTGACTGACTTAGCCGCCAAGTCAAGCACACTCTTAGAAGGTCGCACGAGCGAAGCGGCAGTCACGAACCCCGACATCTCGTCACATGCAAACAGCGTGTGCTCAAGCTTCGACTCCCGAGGGACACCTGTGTAGTCAGCATGCGACAAGATTGCCCTGATCACAACCTCCGGATAGCCCTGCTTACGCAGGATCTCGGCCCCACGAAAGGGATGGTCATCTAGGCTAGGCCATCGTTCATAGTCAAAGTCGTGTAACAGACCCACGGTGCCCCATAACACCTCGTCCTCATCAAACTTACGGGCATAGCCGCGTAAGGCAGCTTCAACCGCTAAGCCATGGTTGCGCAAATTCTCGCTTTGAGTGTACTCGGCCAATAATTCCCAAGCAGCGTCCCGATTCAATTCCATCATCATCATTCTAATGCACGGATAAGGACCACGGATTAACGTCGGGTCTCTCCCTACCTCACATGAATCTTAGGAGTCTCAGGCCGTTAGCCGTCCTGCCATGTACGACACATCACGACCGCCTGAGCAATGACTTCCTCCGCCTTCTTGGTGAGACCGTAGGCATGGAGCGTCTCTGGATTAGCAAGAACAGCATCCGTAACATCCGACCCTGGTGTAAGCGTCCCGCCCGTCGCACGACACAGAAAGTCCACGAGCACAAAGTGGTACTCAACACGACCGGTATCATCCAACAAGATCCGATCAAATACCTCGACAACCGGTCCCACTGCCACCGTCAGCCCGGTTTCTTCCTCAATTTCACGGGCAACCCCAGCTTCCAACGTCTCTCCAACCTCGAGCCCGCCACCGGGAAGACTCCACCGTCCCAGGAGCGGTTCGAACCGACGTTTGATCAACACCACTGAGACCCCATCAAACACGGCAGCCCCAACACCAACAATCGGACGTTTCGGATATTTTCTAGCATCAACCATGGTTCATCACATCGATTCGAGCCGAGCGACCTGTTCGACTAGAGTGATTAGAGCGGCAACGAAGCATCGGCATTTAGGTCCGGAGCTGCGACCACGCCGCGAACAAACTGACGCAGACCGGCGGCGGCAATCATCGCCGCATTGTCCGTTGAGAGAGCCTGCGTCGGTAAGAATACAGGTAAGCCCTTGGCCTTGCCTCGCGTCACTGTCTCATCTCGGAGCAGGCTGTTTGCTGACACGCCACCGGCAACCCCCACCGCCTTGGCATTGAACCGCTGGGCGGTGTCGAAAGTTCGGTCGAGCAACGCATTGACAACCGCCCGTTGAAAAGAAGCACAGATATCCGAAATCTCTTCTTTTGGCAGCCTGTCACTTCCAAGGGTCGCTAACCGAGACGACAGATGCCGCTTCACGGCAGTCTTGACGCCGCTGAAGCTGAAGTCGGTCGCCCCTGGCCCTCGAAGGCTAGGCACCCAGTCCCCGACCGTTGGCGGATGATTCCGATCGACATGGGTCATCCGCGCCACAGGAAAATCGAGCGCCTGAGCGTTGCCCTCGCGCGCTAGACGGTCAATGACTGGGCCGCCCGGATAGGTCAACCCCAACATTTTCGCCACCTTGTCGAACGCCTCACCAGCAGCATCGTCACGCGTCCGGCCAAGCAGGCGGTAGACGCCAGGACTCGAAACAAGATAAAGACAGGTGTGCCCGCCCGACACGACTAGTACGATGGCGGGTAGCGGTAACGAACCGTGGTGTAGAAATAACGATTCAATATGCCCTGCCAAGTGATGCACTGGCACCAGCGGAACATCGAGCGTCAACGCCAGCGACTTGGCGAAAGCAACGCCGACGAGAAGCGAACCAACAAGACCAGGTCCCTGAGTAACCGCGACCGCGTCAAGGTCACGCCACGCAGTTCCAGCATCATCGACTGCCCGCTCTACAACTCCGCAAATATCCCGTACGTGCTGACGTGAGGCGAGCTCTGGGACAACACCACCCCACTCCCGGTGAATCTCCACCTGTGACGCGATGACCGATGACCCGATCGCCCAAGGGTGCTCGGCGTTCCCGGTGTCGTAGACAACCGCCGCCGCCGTTTCGTCACACGAGGTCTCTATCCCTAGAATTCGCATGGTGCGCTACAGTGCCCCCTTGGAAGGCACATCTTCAACGACGCCTCGAAGACTATCGGAATATGCTGGCCGACAGACACCTCGCTCAGTGATCACTGCGGACACGTATTGATGTGGTGTTATGTCGAAGCTCAGATTTCTAATGTGTGCACCCTCCGGGGCTAATCGAGACCTGCCAAAATGAGTGACCTCGCGTGCGTTCCGCTCCTCAAGTGGAATCTGTCCTCCCTCAGACATCGTGAGGTCGATAGTTGAAGTCGGCGCAGCTACATAGAATGGCAAACCATGCGACCGTGCCAGTACCGCAACACTATAGGTGCCGATTTTGTTTGCGACATCACCGTTTGCAGCAATCCGGTCAGCGCCAACAATTACTAAATCAACCTGACCATCGCGCATAAGTGGACCAGCCATGCTGTCAATCACCACTGTTGTATCGATGCCGTCCCGAAGGAGTTCCCAAGCTGTCAGCCGGGCTCCCTGCAAGAACGGCCGGGTTTCGTTGGCGACCACAGAAATACGCTTGCCCTGTTCGGTGGCGGCTCGGATAACCCCAAGCGCCGTGCCATAGCCAGCCGTGGCAAGCGAGCCGGCATTGCAGTGAGTCAGTACCCGCGCACCGTCCGGCAGGACAGTCGCGCCGTGGGCTCCCATGGCCCGACAACTCGCAACATCTTCGTCATGAATAGCCTGCGCTTCATCTCGCAACTGCGCGGCCACCTCCTCCACTGAGTGACCAGCCAAAATGCCTTCTGAGAACACCTGCTTCATGCGATTAACCGCCCACGACAGATTAATGGCCGTCGGCCGGGTGCCAGCCATCAGGTCACAAAGCTTGTAGAACTCACCCGCAAGCCGAGTCGTCCCCTTGGCCTTGCTCCGAGCTACGCTCATGGCCAGACCCATAGCAGCTGCCACGCCGATCGCCGGTGCCCCTCGGATAACCATCGTTTTGATAGCTCGCGCAACCTCGGGCGCGGTCCGACACTCGACATAGCGCTCCTGCTCTGGCAGTTTGCGTTGATCGATCATGACGACCGCGTCGTCACGCCATTCGATAGTTGGCAACATGGAAAAATGATGTCCCGGTCACAGATGCCGAATGAGTCTTGCCAGGAGTTTCCCAAAGGGTTCTGCGATTTGTTCGGCCGCCTGAAGTACATCGTCCTGATGTAGCGGTTCTGGCAACACACCCGCAGCCATATTCGTAATACACGCCAGTCCGAGCACCTCGAGTCCCATTTGCCTCGCCACAATCGCTTCAGGAACCGTCGACATGCCCACAGCGTCGGCCCCGATCGTGCGGAGAAATTTAATCTCAGCTGGTGTCTCGAAACTCGGCCCATGGACAGCAACGTAGACTCCGTGAACCAAGCGAAGCGAGACTTCCGTTCCTATTTGATCGACCACCGCCCGCAGCCGGCGTGCGTAGACCTGCGTCATGTCGGGAAAGCGGGGGCCAAATCGCTCATCATGAGGTCCAATCAGGGGATTATCCCCAAGCAGATTGATGTGATCGTCAATAATCATGACGCTGCCAGGAGTGAACGCGGTATTAATCCCACCAGCAGCGTTGGTGAGCACTAAGGTCGGCACACCAATTCGAGCCAAAACCCTAGGAGCGAACGCGATTTGGGATCGTGTGTATCCCTGATACCTATGCGCCCGGCCTTCTAACACAACGACTGGTCGGCCAGCCACCGTTCCAGCAGTCAGTATGCGTCCATGCCCGATGAGCGGGTCAGACGGCCAGTGTGGTATTTCAGCGTAAGGTATGACGATGCGGTCGACGATGGCCTCTGAAAACTGACCCAGGCCAGACCCGAGCACCACCGCTACCTCAGGGATAGCTATTCGTTGTCCTAGAAATGCCGCAGCCTGCTCGACCTTTTCGAACTCGTTCACGCTATTCGTAATTGGGTCTTTCGCCATGTCATCAAATAAGGAGCGAGGCAATTGACGCGTTGATGAGTGTTGCCACGAAACCCCCGAACAGGGCACGTGTACCAAGGCGGGCCAGATCACCGCGGCGCTCTGGTGCCATACCGCCGAGTCCCCCGAGTAATATGCCGACCGAGCCAAAGTTTGCAAAGCCGGTTAGAGCGTAGGTGGCCAACACGAATGATCGAGGTTCAATGAGGCCCTGATACTCGGTCGTTAGTTTGACGTAGGCCACAAACTCAGTGGCAACAATCTTAGTGCCTAAGAGATCGGCAACTGCCCCGACATCGGCTGACGCTACACCAAGCAAGAACGCGGCGGGAGCGAACACAACCGAGAACAGGCTTGCCAGTGACAAAGCTGGGTGTAGGAGCGCAAGGACGTAGTCGATTAGAGCGATAAATGCCAGAAACGCAATTAACATCGCCGCCACGTTGATTGCTAGCGTCATTCCTTGACTTGCTCCGCCGGCCGCCGCGTCGATTACGTTGGCATACTGGCGCTTAACGTCCACTGTCACCGCGCCGCGCGTCTTAGGCACCTCGGACTCAGGCATGAGGATCTTCGAAAGATAAAGACCACACGGCGCTGCCATGACGCTGGTCGTCAACATGGCCACCGCATCAGCACCCAAGTTTATGTAGATGGCCATTACAGCGCCTGAAATCGTTGCCATTCCACCAACCATGAGTGTCAACAGTTCAGACCGTGTCATTTGAGAGACATACGGACGGACGATGATCGGCGCCTCAGTCTGCCCCATGAATACATTCGCTACCGCCGAAAGCGTTTCCGCACCGCTGGTATTCAACAGATAGACGACGATTCGTGCCGTTTGCTTGACGAAGAATTGCAGGATGCCAAAGTGATAGAGCACGCTAAAGAACGACGAGATAAAAATAATGATCGGTAATGCAGTGAACGCGAAGACAAACCCTCCAGGAAACAGCTGTGAGACAACCTCCGGGTTTGCCAGCTCACCAAAGATGAACCTGGACCCGGCATCAGTAAACTTCATGAAACGTTCGGCGACGCGGGCGATCGCCGTAAATAGCTCATACCCTGGCCTGACACCGCCGATCACGAGCTTGAGAATGACGAATGCCAACAGCACCTGAAGCGATAGTCCCCAGGCCACTGTACGCCAGCGAATGTGCCGAATGTCTGCCGAGCAGGCGGCGGTCACACTAATGAACACTGCTACACCCAATACGGCCCTTACACGTGGGTCTGCAAGGTCCCTTAGCAAGTAGGCTACGGCCATCAAGCCGAGCGCAATGGCCACGAAGCGCAATCGGTAGCGCTGGTCGGGATTGCTCAACATCTTCATAGTCTATCTTCAGGCTACGGTATCAAGAATAAGTGTGGCCGTCGCGGGTGGCACATCATCGATGCGCACCGCTTGTGAAATTAGCTGACGTGCTTCGTCAAGACCATACGCGTTCCGATGGTGTAGGTCGACCACGGGGTCACCGACACGCACGGACTCCCCTAACGTCACCTTCATGACCGCACCGACAGCATGATCGATCGTTTGGTCCAACTGGTCACGCCCTGCTCCAAGCACCTTCGTGGCGCGCCCAATCAGCTCAGCATCCACCGCGGTTAGATATCCCGGCCGTGTCGCGGTCACCGGCTCCACAGACGGAGCCGTCGGCAACCGTCTGGGGTTATCAATAACTCGGGGATCGCCACCCTGCGCCTCGACGATCTCACGCAGCTTCTCCAATCCATCGCCACCCTTGAGAGCAGACCGCACTCGCCCACGCGAGGCCTCTAGCGTAGTTTCAAGACCCGCGGCTTCTACCATCCGAGCCGCCAACTCGACTGACACGGCTTCAAGGTCCTTCGGCCCCTCCCCGCGAAGCGTCGCAATACACTCAGCAATCTCCAGCGCATTGCCGACCGCTCGGCCACGCGGCGTGTCCATTGCTGTAAGAACCGCCCGCATCCTGAGTCCCGATGCTTCACCGATGGCAACCAGCCGATTGGCCAACTCACGCGCCTCCGAAACATTCTTCATAAACGCACCAAGTCCGACCGTGACATCAAGTACGAGGCCGTCGAGATCGACGGCAAGCTTCTTACTCATGATTGATGCCGCGATGAGTGGAATACTCTCGACTGTTGCCGTCACATCACGGAGCGCGTACAACACACGGTCAGCCGGGGCTAACATCTTCGTTTGACCGATGAGACAACAGCCGACTGTGTCAAGAATCCGAAGGGTTTCTTCAGGAGCCAAGTCAGTCTTAAAACCGGGAATTGACTCAAGCTTGTCGAGAGTACCGCCAGTATGTCCAAGCCCACGACCAGACATCATCGGTACAACCACGCCACATACCGCCGCCAGTGGGGCTAGGACTGGTGAGGTCTTGTCGCCTACACCACCTGTGCTGTGTTTATCAACTCTTGGTGCGGTGATTGTCGACAGATCGAGGCGGGATCCAGAATCGGTCATCGCCTGCGTTAGCGTGTCAGTCTCGTCAGAGGACATGCCTCGAAGTAGAACCGCCATCAACCACGCAGATAGCTGATAAGTTGGAATTTCACCGGTGGTGGCCCCACGCACCAAAAACCGAATCTCACTCGGTTTGAGCGCTTTACCGTCACGTTTCTTACGGATTAAATCGACCACACTCATACTGCAGGGTTCCCGAGTATAGAGGATAATAAGCCATCGCCGTGAGTGACGTGCTCCAAGCTCTTCTCGTGACCGCCGTGGCTTCGGGTGCCGGTTTCGTGTGGCTCTCGTTACGGACCCTACAACTCGACACCAATGCACCCAACAGACTTATAGCCGAATTGCGCCTCGCCCAAATCGGGGCGCTACTCTTAGCTTTCGTTGCCGGCGCCTATATTGGATTCGCTGGGTTAGCAAATGCCACTGCAGGAGGAGGACTCGATATTGCGCTCGCATTGGGTTTTTTCGTCGTAGCCGCTAGCGCACCAACTCGAGACCCACGCGAAGCCCTGATTATTTTGGCCATCGCTTTCGTTGCTCACGCAGTTGTTGACATCCTGCACCGTCCAGGGGCGCTATCAGTCGGTATTGTTCCGCAGTGGTACCTAATTGGCTGCGCCGTGTATAACATAGCAATCGGAGCTCTTTGCTATTTACCAGTCCTCAAACGTTCATGACTCGTTCGAACTGTTCAGACCCAACGTCATCCTTCACCGAGAACGTCCTAAACGCGGTTCGAAGGATTCCTGTGGGACATATTGCCACTTATGGAGATATTGCAGCCATAGCGGGCCACCCAAACGCCTACCGTGCTGTCGGTAACATCATGCGAAATTGTTACCTCGTCGACGTACCCTGTCACCGAGTTGTGGCAGCCAAAGGACGCCTAGGCGGCTATGGCGGCAATCCGACACTTAAACGCCAACTCCTCCGAGCCGAGGGAATCCAAGTCCGCCGAACTGCAATCAAGAACTTCACCAAGGTTCGGTGGCGCCACACTGGCTCTGCAACCTAGCCTGCTGGTCACACTCCTCGTAACACCAAAGGCGACAGCCTCACATGGCCATCACGTCAAACTGCTCGTGATGCAGCCTAGCATCAGGCTTCAGCGTTAGATCGCGACCGAGTGTGGCGCGTAAATCACGTAATACCCCGCGTTCCTCTTTCTCAAGCACCTGTGCAATATCTGGATTCACTCTCAGCACAATCCCGTGGCCATTAAGATCACCTCGGATTTTCTGCATCTCGGCTAGAATTTCGTAGCAAATAGTCGACATGGACTTAATCGTTCCACTCCCAGAACAGTAAGGACACGGTTCGGTCAGCTGGCGTTCCAGTGTCTGCTTAACCCGCTTACGGGTCACAATAATCAGACCTACATCTGCTACCTGTATTGCCTTCGATGGTGACCGATCACGTCGAAGCTCCTGCTCCATAGCATGAAAGACTTTCTGACGGTTTTTCCGTTCTTCCATGTCAATCAGGTCAAGCACAATAATGCCGCCTAGGTCTCGGAGCCGGAACTGGTGCGCAATTTCCTTAACAGCCTCAAGGTTCGTCTTGAGGATGGTGTCTTCGAGCCGACCGGTCCGCTTACCAACATAGCGTCCAGTGTTAACGTCAATCGCCACAAGTGCTTCAGTGTGGTTGATAACGATGTAGCCCCCGGATTTCAACCAGACCTTTGGTCGGAGCGCCTTATCAATTTCGTGCTGAATGCCATACTCGTCGAAGATCGGAAACGACTTTGTGTATCGGCGCACCCGAGATGCCAGATCTGGCATGATTCGCTCAACCAACTTAACAACACGACCATACTCCTCAGCGTTATCGATCCGAATAGCACTATAGTCAGCCGTCAGAAAATCACGGACGAGTTTCGCAACAAGACTCTCTTCCTGATAGACAACGGTCGGCGGAGGATTGGACTCGGTCCGCTGTCGGATGCCGGTCCACACTTGATGAAAGTAGGACAAGTCACCAAGGATGTCCTCCTCGGAACGACCACCGGCCGCGGTCCGGACGATGACCCCACCCGAAAAGTTGTGCTCGCTTTTGAACTCCCGAACAATCCGGCGCAAGCGCGACCGCTCTTCTCGAGACGCAATCTTTCGCGAAATACCAATGTGGTCGACCGTAGGCAGGAAGACCAAGAAACGACCAGGCATGCTGACGTGGGACGTGATGCGCGCCCCCTTTGTGCCTAGTGGCTCCTTAACTACCTGAACCAACACTTCCTGGCCCTGCTCTAGCAAATCCTCTATTTTTGCTGCGGAATCCCGATTACGGTCGGCATTGTGGCCAGCCTCCGTTGCTACCGGTTCAACGTTCCCATCCACGTCACCATCAGTCTCACCGCCGGAATCGATAGGGTCACTGTCCTCGGCTTTTTCATCACCATCATCACTGGTGTCAAAGCGCTCGAGCTCCTCCAATGTGTCGTGCACTTCCGACACATAGAGGAACGCATCGCGCTCCAGTCCGACGTTAACGAATGCCGATTGCATGCCGGGTAGCACCTTCGAAACCCGGCCCTTGTAGATGTTACCGACGGTCCCTCGGTTTCGTTCCCGTTCGATAAAGACCTCGGTCACGAGGTCGTCCTCGAGAATAGCCACAGCGGTTTCGTGGCTGTTCGAGGAGATGATCATCTCCTTGCTCATGTACTAAACTCCATTTGGGACCAACGGGGCGTGTTTTCAGGTGTACATTCGTGCACTGTAATTGGTGAGTAACCACTGCCCGATTACCGTGCGAGTCGCCTAGCAACTCCCAGATATACACTTTATCCCCTCGTCCCATGCGCCGGCGTTCCCGATCTTTTCGTTCGATCCAAATCCGACGCCAAAAGCATTATCAATTAATGAACCTGCGCATCCTGACGTTCACGATGAGACCAAATCCAGCCAGGGTAGCAATCAGCGATGACCCGCCATAACTCATTAGCGGTAGCGTTAAACCTTTCACGGGCGCTAACCCGGCTGACATGGTCACGTTGTAGACGACTTGAAACGCAAAGCTCGACATCACCCCGACGACAAGGTAAGCCCCCAGACGGTCCTTCGCGAGTCGTGCAGCAGCGAGGCTCCGCACGATCACGAACAGATAGAGTCCGAGCACCACAATGACGCCGAGAAACCCCTGTTCTTCAGCTAGTACTGAAAATATAAAATCGTTGTGTGCAACAGGCAGGAAGTTAAACTGCCCCTGTGTACCCTGTAGAAATCCTTTCCCGGCAAGGCCACCTGACCCGGCCGTGATCTGTGCCTGAATCTGCTGGTATCCGGCACCATGTGCATCACGTGCCGGATCTAAAAACGTGACAAGTCGCTCTTGTTGGTAGGGCTCCAACCAGTAGTTCCACGCAACTGGTGCCAAGAGCAGCGCCAGGGTGGCCAAGATAGCCAGCCACCGCATGCGGAGACCAGCGAGATACGTAACACCGAGGGCAACAGCCAATAACCCCACCGAGGTTCCTAAATCAGGCTGTTTTGCAATCAACACGAAAGGGACTGCTGTAAAAATACCGACCATCAAGATGTCGGGAATTTCGACCGAACCGCGCCGTGTTTCACTGAAATAGTTGGCGAGTAAGACCGCCAACCCTAACTTCGCAAACTCTGATGGTTGTACATTCAACGCACCTAGGCGGAGCCAGCGCTGCGAGCCTCCGGAGATTTCGCCAACCAGGAGCACGAGCACCAACGCTGCAACCACTCCACCGTAAATAAAGAGTGCGTAATCTGCAACTACACGGTAATCAACGCCTAAGCAGATAGCAAAGACAACCCCACCTAGCAGTAAGGCATAGAACTGCATCCCAAACTGAGAGCCAACGGCATCCACCGTTGGCTCAAAAGTGGCACTGTAAATCATAGCCACACCAATTGCACACAGCACCAGAATCGCAGCAATTAGAGGCCAGTCGACGTGGCGATATAGGCGACCATCCAACATTAGTTGAGCTCACCTTGCGTTTGCTCAGGTACTGTCAAGTGGTCGGGTGGTGCGGGCTGTACTGTCTCAATTGTGGTTCCCGTCGACACCGGCGATGCCTGTGGTAAGTCCGGCAACGGCTCACCAGTCTTCTTCGCCAGATAGGTCTGCATCACATGACGTGCAATCGGTGCCGCGAGGTAACCGTGCTCGGAGTGCTCGGCGAGCACAACACCGGCAATCTCAGGCTGCCCCTCACTCGGTGCAAAGAACGTAAACCACCCGTGATCGCGAAAATCCATATCGGAAGTTTCCTCCGCCTGTTCTCGGCCCGCCAGTGAGACCACCTGTGCCGTGCCCGTCTTACCGGCCACGTTGAAACCGTCGATTCGCGCACGTCCGCCAGTACCTCGCGCGTTCACGACACGCCACAGCCCACGATGGAGCGTCTCGATGGTCTCAGGCTGTAACTCAACCACCTCACCCGGCCGCGGCTGCGTCGGTTTCCATCCCTCGCCGTCATCGATCGCCTTAATTACATGAGGAGTGGGCCGAACACCACCGTTGGCAATCGTCGAGATCAGCACCGCCTGGGACAGCGGTGTGACCGATACCGCACCTTGACCAATCGACACCGAGATCGTTTCACCCGGATACCAGTCCTCACCCATGGTCTTCATTTTCCACTGCCTGGACGGCACAATGCCCGCCATTTCATACGGTAGGTCAATGCCCGTCAAATCGCCCAGCCCGAGACGACGGGCCCAAGTATTCAGGACGTCAATGTCCAGTTTGCTGCCAAGGGTGTAGAAGTAGACGTTACAGGACCGCTCGAGGGCCGCCTCCATCATGAGCCGGCCATGGCCACCACGGAGATGACAGTGATAGGAGCGATCATAAAATCTTTTAGCACCGTTACACTGTACCGAAAAATCAGACTCCACAATTCCTTCCTCGAGCGCAGCTACGGCAACCACGAGCTTGAAAATCGAGCCTGGTGCATACCGTCCCTGCAAGGTGCGGTTATGGAGGGGCTTCTGAGGGTCGTCGTTCAACCGTTGCCATGTAGCCTGGTCGATACCTAGCGAGAAATCGTTCGGGTCGTAGCTTGGCACGCTCGCCATCGCGAGTATCTCACCGGTATTTGGCTCTAGAATGACTGCGGCTCCATTGAATCCATGGGCTCTAAATGCTTCTTCCGTCGCAACCTGCAAATCGTAGTCAATCGTCAATTGAAGCCGTCGGCCTTCAACCGGGTTGACCTCCTCAATGGTATTGAGTTCGCGACCAATGCTGTTGACTACAACACGGCGCGTACCATCAGTGCCCATCAACTCTCGGTTATAGGACTGCTCAATCCCAGTCTGGCCGACAATCGCGCCACTGGCCGTGCCGCGGAACTTATCTTCAGAGATCTGCGCTTCTGTGATTTCACCAACATAGCCAAATAGGTGCGCCGCCAGCTTGCCGGTCCGATAGTGGCGTGTTGGCACTTCTTCAACGACGATGCCAGGCAACTCGATCCGCCGGGCCAACACTGCCGCGACCTGTTCCGCCGTCGCTTCCCGGATCATCACAATCGGTCGGAATTCTGGTTCATCGTCGTGCTCTTCGATGGTCTGCCAGAGTGATGGCTCGTCCACACCGCTAATTGCACTGAGTAATTCAATCGACCGGGTGAGGTCACCGATTTGTTCCCGCACCAGCGAAATATCGAAAGAGTAACGATTCTCAACAAGGATTTGGCCGTCCCGGTCAAAGAGTAGGCCTCTCGCAGCACGAAGCGTTAACGTCCGTTGGTGATTGTTGTCTGCCAACTCGCGGAATCTGCTGCCCTGCGCAATCTGGAGAAACCAGAAACCGATCGCCAGCGTCACTAGAACGGCTACAGCTCCGCCCTGCAGGAAGGCGAGGCGCGCGTCCACACTACGACGGTCATCACTGATCATAACTAGCTCACCACTCCAGCCGAGGCTTGACGCGGCCGCCGCTCATGCCCCGCCAGCGAAGGCGAGGCAGAGCTCGAAGGAGTTCAAACAATACCGCTCCAACTAAGCCATTTCCAAACGCCTCTCCAAACACGCCACCAACCGACGAATTTGGGATACGTAACACCAACATCGAATATAGCCCGAGAAACACCGACGCGTGTAATAGCGTCGCTCCAAAAAAAATCACAAAGCGTGGAAGCGAGCGCACGACGATGATCTGTGTTCCAATCAAGGCCACCGAAAATCCAACAATCGTTTTCGCAAGACCACTGACCCCAATGATGCCGCCTGAAAGTGCATCTTGGATAACACCACCGACCGCACCACTGAGGAGTGCCGTCACTGGCGAAGTCGTCATGGCTAGGTAAACAATAGCGACCAACACCAGGTCGAGTTGTACCCCATCACCCACCAGATACGGTATGAGCGTGGTCTGGAGCACGAGCGCAAAAACAACAATGAAAGCTACCTTAGACACTTTCATCGCGTTCCACCACTTGGCAGATCAATGGGTCGTCGTTCCGTAATGACCAGCACATCTTCCAAGGCACCAAAATCAACCACTGGCCGCACCCCAATGTCCTGATAGAGGCCGCTGTCCTGGTAGAGCCCGCGGCCCAGCTGGACCGACTCAACGACTCCAATAAGATACCCTTTCGGATATATCCCTTCGCTACCCGACGTCACCACCCGATCGCCCACCTGAACATCAGCCAGGTTGGAGATGTAGTCAAAACGTAGGGGTAGGTCGCCGACGTGTCCGGTCACAATACCTGCAGAACGAGAACGCTCGAGCATGGCTCCGATCGCCGCATTTCGGTCGACCAAGAGTTGCACCTTTGCATTGTTCGCACTCAGAGGACCAACTACGCGGCCAACAACGCCTGTTGGTGCCAGCACGGCAAGGTCGGTCTGCAAGCCATCCCTAGTACCGCGAGCGATCGTTACGGTACGAAACCAAGGCGTGGCATCGACCGCGACTACCTCAGCGGCCACCGTCGACCACGGCACATCTTCTCGAAAATTCAAAAGCTCTCGAAGACTCTCACTACGCTGTGCTTGTGCACGCGCGTTTTGAAGTTGGACCTGCATAGCTGCAAGCTGTCGCCTAAGTAGAGTGTTCTCGTCAGCAACGTTTTGAAGCGACGAGTAGCGCGCCCAAGTGTTCACTACTCCATCTACAAACCCAAAAGTTATGCGTTGGATCCCAGAAAAGAACCCGAACGTAACCGATTCGAGCACTGGCACACCCGAATCGGATCGGACCTGGGCCGAAATGAGAATGATCTGAGCCGTCAGGACGGACAGCAAGATGAAACCGGTGCGTCGGCGGATGTCAAACACAGCCTCAGGCGAAAGCTCAGGATCGGCGCTGACTAGTCGATCGAGATCTTCCGTAGCAGGTCAAAGTCATTGAGCATTTTGCCAGCACCCTGGACGACGGACCCCAACGGGTCTTCCGCCATCGAGAGCGGCAAGCCAGTCTCTTCCCTCAACCGCTTGTCCAGATTATTGAGCATCGACCCGCCACCGGTCAGCAAGATGCCACGGTCGACAATGTCGGCCGATAGCTCCGGTGGCGTACGTTCGAGTGCGGCACGCACGGCCTCGACAATCTTATTAACTGGGTCGGCAAGCGCCTCGCGAATTTCTTCGTCGTTGATGGTGAGCGTCTTCGGAATTCCCTCAATAAGATGGCGCCCCTTGATCTCTATCGTGAGTGGGTCGTCCAGTGGAAATGCCGAACCCACAGTCATCTTGATAGCCTCAGCCGTGCGCTCGCCAATAAGCAACTTATACTTCTGTTTAATGTACTGGATGATCGACTCATCCATCGCATTACCAGCCACCTTCACAGCTTTGCTGTAGACGATGCCGGCCATGGAAATAACCGCAATGTCAGTCGTGCCACCACCAATATCAACGATCATATTTCCAGATGGCTCAGTGATCGGCATGCCAGCACCAATCGCTGCTGCCATCGCCTCTTCCACCAAATACACTTCACTCGCTTTCGCACGTTTGGCACTATCCTTAACCGCCCGCTTTTCGACTTGTGTAATCTCTGACGGCACACCAATGACAATGCGTGGACGGACCCACACAGTCCGGTTGTGCGCTTTCTTAATGAAGTGGTTGAGCATCTTTTCGGTGATTTCAAAATCGGCGATAACACCGTCCTTCATCGGCTTGATCGCGACGATATTGCCAGGCGTTCGTCCGAGCATCTCCTTGGCATCCTTACCAACGGCCTCGATTCGTCCTGATGCCTTATTGATCGCTACAATCGAGGGCTCGTCCACGACAATGCCCTTCGCCCGCGCAAAGACGCACGTGTTAGCGGTGCCCAAATCAATGGCCAGGTCATTCGAGAACAGCGATAACATCGAACGGAAGTTCAGCAATTAGCCCCCTTCGAAACGGTTCGTGATTGGCCATTCGAAGGCCGGTTCATACGAAGCCGTCCAGGTGGTCGCTGGCCTAGACCACTAGCCTTCCCGGCCACAAGAATACCGTTCTTACCCTGTGCCTTCGCTCCGTACATTGCACAGTCAGCAACTCGCAGCAGTTCATCAGCCGTCGAAGCCGCTTCCGGTAACGCAGCTGAGCCAATCGATGCTGTCAACCTGACCTCGAAGCCAGCGGTAGTAAGAAATCGGTGCTTCGCTAGGTTTTCTCGAACGCGCTCAGCAACCACCCTGGCGCCCTCATTTCCGGTGTCCGGTAAGACAACAACGAATTCGTCACCGCCAAACCGAGCCACGATATCAGTCTCGCGCGTACTTCTCTGAATCACCTGTGCCGCTTCTACCAAGGCGCGACTTCCGCAAAGGTGACCGTGGCTGTCGTTAACCGTATCGAAATTGTCCAAGTCAATGAACAGTAACGACAGTGAATTACCGGTTCGTGAGGTCCGCCTGACTTCACGGTGGAGCACTGACGAGAGAAAACTTGAGTTGTAGAGCTGAGTCAGGTCATCGGTGACCAACAGCGATTCGGCCCGCTTCAGCTTAACCGCGTGATCCAACGCGACCGCAGCTGGCTCGACAAGTGCACCGAAGCCATCAAGTAGTGGTTTCCCGAGCTGCGACGAGCGATCGGTCGGCTGGCGGTCCAGACCAACCAAAGCACCAATCGTTTGACAACTACTCACCATTGGTAACCCAAACGCCGCAACTGCTGGACCCTCAGAAATCCGTTTGTCCTTTGACAAATCAACTGAAACAGTGTCGTGGCCGTGACGAATCACCCACTCGCCGAGTGGTAGCGCCCCACGTTGTAGTTCAGCATCAGGCCCGAGACTCGCGACCATCTTCACGCCCAACGATTTATCGGGTACGACGACGGCCCACCACGGCACCGGCAGCAAGCGGCTCGCGTGTTCCACTAGTAACTCAGCAATTTCTTTCGGGTCGACGGACTTGTTCAGGTCCCGATGAACTTTCGACCACACCTCGTAATTCCACAGATGTCGGCGAAAGACCGACTGGCTCTCTTTGAGCCTCGCAAAAAGGTCAAATGGTTCGGCCAAAACAAGTTGCTGCTCAATCTCAATCGGCAAGAGCGGAACCTAGAGATGCCCGGCGCTCCAAAACGATCGAAACGTCCCAACATGCGAAGTCGCGTGGTGACAACCCGACGCGATGCGCCTCCTAAGCGACCTGTCAATCTCCCTAAGTCCTTCTATCCAACATAAATATATCACATCGGCCCACGTCCACCGGATGCCGATTGCATAGTTTCCAGAAGTCCCGCCAGAAGCGTGCGCCTTATTCAAGTGCTTGCAGGGGTGAAACTTCTTGTTCTACGATGTTAGCTTGGGTCGGCCGCCTAAAGGCGGGCAGGGAGTGACAGATTATGACAATGCTTGACCGGATGCGGCAACACAAGAATTGGCTGAAGTGGAGCCTCGGGGTTGTTGTACTCGCCTTCATGTTCCTATACATTCCTGACTTTCTAAATCCTACGATCGGCGTTGCCCCAAACGACGTCGTGGCGAGCATCGAGGGAAGGGAAATCACTTCGGTAGATTTCCGCCGCCAATATTTTGAACAAGTGCAGTCGTATCAGCTCGCCTACGGCGATGAGATCAATGACCAGCTCCTCCGGCAATTGGGCTTTGACCGTCAAATCCTGCAACAAATGATCGATGAGGAAGCCGCGGTCATTGAAGCCGAGCGGCTTGATTTAAGTATTAGTGACGTCGAAGTCACCGAGAGACTTCTGAGTCTACCTGGGTTGCAGAATAACGGCACCTTCATCGGACAGGAACAATACCGCCTGCTGCTACGTTCGCAGACTCCACCGATGACAGAGGAACAGTTTGAAGAAGGCATGCGGCGAAGTCTTTTAGTCGACAAATTGCGGAGTGCCATCACCGCCTGGATCGACGTGTCGGACGACGAATTGCACGAGGAGTATCGTTTGCGGAACGAGAAAGTGAAACTTGACATCGTTACCTTCTCGCCAGACGAGTTCCGCGACAGTATTACGACAACTGCCGAAGAGTTGGCTGGACATCTTGAGGTGAACGCCGCGACCTATCGGGTTCCTGAAAAGCGACAGATCAACTATTTGCTCATCGAAGCTGAAACACTCCGGCCCAACGTTGTCGTGCCTGACACTGACATCGCACAGTACTACACCGATAATGCGTCGCAGTACTCAACATCAGAGCAAGTACGAGCCAGCCACATCCTGTTCGAGACTGAGGGTAAAGACGAGACTGAAGTGCGAACCCAGGCAGAAGCTGTACTGGCCGACGCTAGGTCGGGAGCTGACTTTGCAACGCTGGCTGAAGAACATTCCGAGGATGCTGGATCAGCAAGCCTCGGCGGTGATTTGGACTATTTCAGCCGCGGGCGGATGGTCCCTGAATTTGAAGCAACCGCGTTTTCCATGGCACCTGGCACGATCAGCGATCTCGTCCAGACTGAATATGGGTTTCACATCATTCATGTAACTGACAAACAAGAGGCTTCTACTCGCCCACTCGACGAGGTGCGGGAACAAATTTCCGACCAGCTTCAGTTTGAACAAGCCCAGCGCCAGGCTGATCTTATGGCCGAGCAAATGGCAGGTGACCTAGCAACACAGGAGGATCTCGTGCGGGCTGCTGAAGAACACGGCTTGTCCGTGACCGAGTCGAACTACTTCGCTCGTAGTGAGGCGATAGACGGACTGGGACTCACCTCGGGTGTAGCCTCGGCCGCCTTTACGTTCGAGCTAGGGGAGGTGGGAGGCCCACTTCGTACGCCTACGGGGCACGTCTTCTTGACCGTAACCGACGAACAGGAGTCATACGCACCGGAAATCGACGAAGTGCGTGACCAAGTCGAGTCGGATGTCATCGATTTACGTGCACGAGAGGCTGCCGAGCGGCGCGCGGCCGAGATTACGCCACTTCTGCAAGAGGCCGAAAGCTTCATGGCGGCTGCGGAACGGGCCGACTTGGTGGTGACGACTGACGACCTCGCCGCAAGGGGTGCGGTCGTGAGCGGCTTGAGATCACGACCAGAAATCGAGGAAATTGCTTTTTCACTAGGGGTTGGCGAAACCAGCGATGTCTTGGCAACTGACGACCTGGTCGCGGTTATTCACGTAGCCGAGCGGGAAGAAGCGACTGAAGACGGGTTTGCTGAGGCAGAGGATACCCTCCGTGGCGAGTTGCTAATGGACCGGCAGGGGCGCTTCTTTAGTGCCTACATGACACAGGCTAAGGAAACCATGCAGATTGAGATCAATATGGAAACCTTGGCGATGTCCATCCTCTGACCTGACCGTCTTAAAGACCGATCTCCGATAAGTCCAAGCCGCTAGAACTCTCTGGTTGCTCCTCTTCACGGTAGGAAGAGGTATGGCATCAGCATTAGAGCCTCTCCCTGTTTGAATAGCCGAAGTGCTGCTGAGAAAGCGCTTAGCGCATGCATTTCTGCAGACGAAAACAGTGGAGCGGGGAAACTCTTGCGAACGCTAACCAGAGGCTGACGTAGTGTCTCCAACAGGCCCCGTGCTGGTGGATAGAACACCAATTCTACATCCGTCTCCGGTTCAATATCAGCGTGCTGCTTAGCGACCGCGATCGCGTGGTCCAAGCTACCCAACTCATCAACGAGGCCCATCTGCTGACCCTGACGCCCGGTCCACACTCGGCCTTGTGCGACGGCGTGAATCTCCTCCCGCGTCATAGCTCGCCCCTCGGCTGCTTTACGGACAAACGTTTCATAAACAGCGTCGAGCTGCACCTGCACCTTCGCACGCTCAGCCGGAGAGAACGCCCTGACTGGAGAATTGATTTCAGCAAAGCGGCCCTGACTCACCGATTCGATATTTGCGCCAAGCTTGCTAAAGACCTCACCTACAACAAACTTGCCAGCCACCACCCCGATAGAACCGGTAAGTGTTGCCGGCTGGGCAACAATGGCTTGGGCAGGCATCGCAATGTAGTAACCACCGGACGCCGCCACATCTGACATGGATGCAATGACCGGCGTGTCAGTCCTAGTCAACACAACCTCACGCCAGATTACATCTGAAGCAATCGCCGATCCACCTGGACTGTCAATCCGCAGAACAATGGCGCGCACTGTTGAATCATTCCGCGCCTCTCTGAGGTGCTCGATGACCGTATCAGACCCAACCACACTCCCCTCAGTCGAGTTATAACCACTCCGTCCAGTGTTGATGACACCAGCGACATTAATAACTGCAATCTTCGGTCCTGTATTCAGTCCGACTGATTGAAGACTTACGTTGGTGT
Source organism: Vicinamibacterales bacterium (assembly GCA_036012125.1). Classification (NCBI taxonomy): domain Bacteria; kingdom Pseudomonadati; phylum Acidobacteriota; class Vicinamibacteria; order Vicinamibacterales; species Vicinamibacterales bacterium. The sequence goes on from DASCOS010000020.1 coordinate 247,902, forward strand.
AGTCTTGGCCACTAATCTTCTGTGGTTGCCCTTCGGCAGCGATTGCTAATACTTCATCTTCGTACCTCAACTCGTCGACCAACCCAGCCGTGAGCGCGTCCTCTGATAGAAATGGACCCTCGGCAATGAGTGCACGGATCTCGGAAACTGGACGGGCACGACTCGTGGCAATATCGAGAACTAACTGATCGAACAGGTCCGCATTCAACGATTCCGACATTTCACGATGTGGCTGCGTAAAGGTCTCCTCCGTAAAGAGGTTCCCTGCTGTCTTGTAGTCCCCTGCGTGTAGAAAATCTGGATAGACACCAATCAGGTCGAATGTGCCACGAAGAAAGAGTTCGTAGCTGGCCACTCCCATCAGGTCAAGTGGGCTTGTCGGCATCAAGTAAATCTCGTCAGCTGCCGTCGCTAAGTAATATTGCTGGCCTCCGCCATACTCTAGATACGCGACGATGGATTTCCCAGACCTCTTGAAAGCCATCACCGCATCTCTGACCTCCTGAATCTTTCCCCAGAGCGCCTGTCCGCCGCTCGGGACCAAAATAACCCGAGATACTCGATCGTCCACTGCCGCTTTGTGAAGGTTGTCAACGACTGACCGGAGTGTCGGCGGCGCCCCAAAGACCTGTCCCAAAAGGCCACCCGCATTGACTTCTGTCAGAACGGATGGCACACGCAGCACGAGGGTTGCGTTGCGCGGCACTGATGGCCCCCGCGATAACAGAAAATAGACCACCACCATGGTGAGCGATGAAACAATCACAGCCGTCATGAACAGCGTCAGGAGGAACCTAATACCGCGTCGTACAAACATCACCGCACCTCCTTAGTAGCCATGCACAAGACCAGCAAAGCATCTTTCACACTCCAGCGTTGAGCTTACTCGACAAGGGGGGTCGAAGAGAGACGAGTTCGGTCGACGCCCATTCTACCTTCCAGCTATAATCGCCAATCCGGGTATGACCTGGGAACCTGTCACATCGCGGAAGTGGCGGAACTGGCAGACGCGCAAGCCTCAGAAGCTTGTGCTCGCAAGGGCGTGGGGGTTCAAATCCCCCCTTCCGCACCACATTTTCCTAGCAATTCTAGCAGTAATGAAAAAGGGCGGCGATGACCGCCGCCCCGTGAAGCCGCCGTGTGCCAATTTTGTGTCAATTTACGGAAAAAACTCAGCGCACTGCGGTCATGGAAAGCGACTCAGCTACGTCATCGGTCGGCTCCGCTGACGCTTCCATGCGTTCCAACGCTGGCTACTGGTTCGACGTGAGCGGTTCTAGTGCTCCGGAGTCGGTCGAAATACAAGATGTCATCGTCGAAACTCGGGAAACTCGGCCTCCAAGACTGGTAATAACCCTGAAGCAACAATCTGGGCCACCTTGGCACTACCCGCATCGTTGAAGTGAGTGAGGTCAAGGTACAGATCGGACCGGCTGGGTAGCTGGTCGGCAAGGTCTAGAACCGAAACATTGTACTGCGCTGCAATTTCAACCAGCGCACGATTATACTCACCGAGAACCTCTGCACTCACGCGACCATTACTCAGCTGACCATTTATCTCGCCGGTCACGATTGTATCGAGGTGGACGCCGGTCACGGGGTCGACACCTTCGCCGTAAAGCGCAGGCTGCGTGATGAAGATCGGCTTGATGCCAGCCCTGACGCAGTTCTCGATCAGCACACGCAGACGCCTGACATAAGACGGGATTAGTTCCTTCCGAACCGTGTCAAGGAGTCTGGTAATCTCCACACCAGAAACCTCACGATGCTGAACTTCGCGCAGGTTGTAATTCGGCCTGTAGACGACTCCGAGGCGTGTCGCCCACCACAATCGTTTCAGAGTAATTACCACATTGACCAGCTCGCTTGACCTGACCTTGGTGTTTACCCATTCGCTCCAACCTGGGTTCGTTGTGTTATAGAGAAAATTGTATGAGCCATCGACGGCTTCAGGCTCCTCGGTTCGACCCATGTCGTTGACCCCAACCAAAAAGAGTGCCACCTTCGGCCCGAGAGCGCTAACATAATCACGGACAAGAACAGTGTGCCCCAGCGTCGAATGACCTGATATTCCTGCGTTGTTCACCCATAAGTCGCGGAAGTAGGGGCTCAGTTCGCTGGCTAGGCGTAATGGCCATGTGTCCTCATCATCAAGGTAGAAGTCTTCCGTCGTGCTTCCTCCGATGGCTAAGACCGTAAGTCGCTCTGCGAAGTCCGATGGCGGCTCCGGCCCTCGGAATCCAAGGCTGTTGGTCGTATAAACTGTGTCGCCGTTCCCGTCCCGTTTCGGTACTTCAATTCGATTATTAACGTTGAGGACGACACGGTTCTGGCGCACGCTCGATCGCAGCGGGTTGTGCACCTGGAGAACCACCTCCACGAGCGCCAGCGCCAGCCCCACACTGAGAGAAACGGTGAACACCCGAAACACAAAGGGACGGAACTTCATTTATAAAGATTCTAGAGGCCTCACGCCCATATACCGAACGAACCGTGGAACCTCCAGCCTAGCCTAGTGCGGTGGAGGGTTCAACGTGATTGAAGCGTGTGCCCTTTTGTCAGTCACTTGCGCGTACCTGTGACTAGCTGTGACAATTTTCGTCAATAGAGACAGGCTGTGAATGGTTGTGACTAGGCTTGGCACAAGTCTCAGAAGCTTGTGCTCGCAAGGGCGTGGGGGTTCAAATCCCCCCTTCCGCACCACATTTTCCTAGCAATTCTAGCAGTAATCAAAAAGGGCGGCGATGATCGCCGCCCCGTCAGATCGTTTTGTGTCACTTTTTCCAAAAAACTCAGCGCTCAGCAACAAGTAGACGAATGATTCCGTCATGTTTGTTTAGCACAAAGATCTGGTCGTTGGGGCCGAGACCGAGACGCATGTCAGCGCGAGTCACCACCTCTTGCCCTTCCACGGTGTTTCTATCCTGCATCAACTGGAGCAAGGTCTTTGGGCCATCACCATTGTTGAACAGAATACGGTGAATTGCCTCCTGGCCACCCGCAGGAAGGTTGTCAGCAGAAAAGGCAAAGACCTCGCCGCTGGGGTTGTCACCAAACAGCACGAGGTTTGTGAGTTGGGGAATCGCGGCCACGCGATAAACATAGACACCTGTCACCGCGGAGGCTGGCTGCAGAAGCGGGTCGAGTTGCCCGTATTCGACGACGGGATACGTCATCTGAGGATCGCCGCGTGGGTTGGCGAGATTGACGACCCCTTGAGTGCCGAAAAATCCGAAGCTGCCTTCCCAGTTGTTCCAGCCGAGGTTGGCGCCGGCCGTGACGAGGCTAACCTCTTCCACTGACGCTTGCCCGATGTCGGCAACAAACATGTTGCCAGTAGCCGAGTCCCAGTTAAAGCGTTGAGGGTTACGCAGACCCAAGGCGTAGATTTCCCCGAGTGTGTCAGGATTGCGATCGTTCGCAAATGGATTGTCGGCGGGAATGCCGTACTCACCGTTGGTGCTGTTGGAGCCCAGCGGGTCGAGACGCAGAATCTTCCCGAAAGCGGAGCCCGGATTCTGGGCCAGGTTGAGTGGGTCACCACCATCGCCACCATCGGCGGCGCCCATGTAGAGCAATCCGAACTCGGCATCGCCTGGCGATGCAAGCGGGTTGAAGGCGAGGTGGCCACCATTGTGATTGCCAACGGGCTGTTCGTAACGGACTAGCTCGCGTGGCAAGCCGCCATCGTAGGTCACGGCCTCAGGATGTTCAGCAGTCCACTCGAGCAGGACCGTATCGTGCGAGTTAATGTCACCGCCTGACGTAAAGTCAGCCGGCGGCCGCGTATCAGTGGTGTCCGTGAGGGTGTAGAACTTCCCAAAGCCGGGAGTTCCTAGGTCGTTAAACTGCGGATGAAAAGCGAAACTCTGAAAACCTTGCTCGCTCCAGGACGAAATAACAGGTATCCCCCAATTGTGCTCATTCAGGTCGAGGTACTGTGTCACAGTCACGCCGTTGTAGCTAACGCTATATAGCGGTCCCCGCATGTCATTCACAAACAAGCGACGCGTGCCTGGCTCATCGATCAGCAGCATCATCCGTGCCGCCGTTCCATCACGGTTCGGGATGGTGGCGAACTCGACAATGCCGACCTCGATGGCACGATGCCCTGCGGCAATGAGGTTAGAAAAGGGGTCTTCCGCGACGCCATGACCGTTGGCGTAGATAGCCACCAAGGCGCGCTGCGCCGCCGCCGAACCCTGTTTGGCCGCTAGCAGATACAACCGCTCTGCTTCACTTGCGTCCTGCGCCACACCCCGACCCTCGGCATACATGCTCCCAAGGGTGAGCTGGGCCGCAAGATGTTCCTGTTCGGCTGCGAGTAGATACCACCGCACCGCTTCGTTCGTGTCCTGCGCCACGCCTCGCCCGTCCAAATACATACTTCCAAGAGTGAACCGCGCGTCAGCATGCCCTTGCTCCGCCGCCAGCCGATACCACCGCACCGCTTCGGCTTCGTCCTGCGTAACACCGCGGCCACGCCCATACATAATCCCAAGGGCAAGCTGCGCCGTAGCATCGCCTTGTTCCGCCGCCAGCCGATGCCACCGTGCCCCCTCCGCCTCGTCCTGTGTAACCCCGCGCCCCTCGGCATACATCACCCCGAGACCATGCTGCGCTTCAGTACTGCCTTGCTCAGCCATCCGGCGGACCCACGCCGTGGCCTCGGCAGCACCTTGCTCCGCTGCCTGCCGATACCACCACAGCGCTTCTCTCGTATCCTGCGCCACGCCCTTACCGGAAAAATACATCCCCCCAAGCTCAAGCTGCGTATCAACATGCCCCTGCTCCGCCGCCTGCCGATACCATCGCAGCGCTTCGGCTGCGTCCTGCGCCACACCCCGGCCGTCGGCATACATCTCCGCAAGACCCGCCTGCGCCGGCATCACGCCCTGCTCCGCGTTCAGGTGCAGCCACGCCAGCACCTCCGCATCCCCCTGCTCGGCCGCCAGCCGATACCACCGCACCGCTTCGGCAGCGTCCTGCGCCACACCCCGGCCGTCAAAATACCTTCCGCCAAGGCCGGTTTGCGCCGGGAGATGGCCTTGCTCCGCCGCAAGGCGCCACCACCGCACCCCTTCGGCGGCATCTTCCGCGACCCCTTGCCCCGAGAAATAAATCTCCCCAAGCGCAAACTGCGCTTCAGCATTGCCTTGCTCAGCTATCCGGTGGATGCCTGACACGGCCTCGGGACTGCCCTGTTCAGCGGCCAAGCGATACCACCGTAATGCTTCCGCCACATCCTGCGCCACGCCTTGGCCCGAGGCATAAACAGCCGCGAGGATAACCCGCGCTTCGGCCCAACCTTGATTGGCCGCTTCACGAATCCACGTTACCGCCTCCTCCGACCCTTCCTCGACCGCGCGGCGATACCAGGCCATCGCTTCCGCCGGGTCCTCCGTAACACCGCGGCCTCCCTCATACATCACTCCGAGGTTCACCTGCGCCGCAACATTTCCTTGCTCGGCCGCCGGCCGATACCACCGCACCGCTTCCCCGTCATCCTGCGGAACCCCCCGCCCGGTGGCATACATACCCGCAAGGACGACCTGCGCCCCGGAATCGCCGCTTTCCGCCGTTTGTTGCAACCACACCACTGCGTCCGCATGACCCTGCTCCGCTGCTAGCCGGTACCATCGGAACGTGTCCGAATCAGGCCGTGCCTCGTCGATCATCTCGGAATACATCTCCGCAAGATTCACTTGCGCTTCAGCCGAACCTTGCTCCGCCGCAACGAGAAGCCAGTCCAGCACCTCCGCATCGCCTTGCTCGGCCGCCATCCGATACCACCGCACCGCTTCGGCCTCATCCCGCGGCACGCCTCGCCCGTCGAAATATCGGCCCCCAAGCCCGGTCTGCGCCGGCTGATGCCCTTGCTCCGCTGCGAGTCGCCACCATCGCACCCCTTCGGACGCATCTTCCGGCACTCCCCGCCCGGCAAAATACATCCCGCCCAGTGCAAGCTGGGCTTCGGCATAGCCCTGTTCCGCCGCTAACCGATACCACCGCACCGCCTCCGCCTCGTCCTGTGGTACGCCATCCCCCTCGGCGTACAAATCTCCTAAGATGACCTGGGCAACGAGGTCACCCTGCTCCGCGCGAGCGCGTAGACCGGAGATTCTTACGCTGCGTATTTCTTCGGGCGTTAATTCCACCGTCGCGCACGCGGCTGTATTCAACGTCGCGAGGGCGATTACAGCGAGGGCGATCAGTCGAGCGTGGCGGTCGGACATAGGATTCC